>JAEZWL010000055.1 GCA_023420245.1 Bacillota bacterium
AAGGATAATAGGAGTGTGCTTATGAAAAAGCCAAACAGAAATATGGTCTTACTCATGATAATTTTTCTTTCCTTCGCAAGTCTGGGGCTTCCCGATGGGATTATCGGTGTGGCGTGGCCGGCGGTTCGGTCTGCGTTCGGGCTTCCGCTGGAGGAGCTCGGCATTCTTATGACGCTGCTGCTCATCATGTCAGCGCTATCCAGCTTTTTCAGCGGACGCATTGTTTCTTTTTTCGGCACCGGTAAGGTCGTTTTCATCAGCGCGGTGATGACTGGTAGCGCGCTGCTTGGGTACTCCATATCCGGAAATTTTTTATGGCTGCTTTTGTTCACACTTCCTTTAGGATTTGGGCAGGGAGCGGTGGATTCCGGACTGAATCGGTATGTGGCGGAGCATTATCAGCCGCGCCATATGAACTGGACGCATTGCTTTTGGGGTGTGGGTGCCACAGTGGGACCGCTTATTATGACGAAAGCGCTGATGAACGGAAATGAGTGGCGGCTGGGCTACCGGGTCATTTCTATCATTCAGCTGCTCATCGCGGCGGTGATTTATCTCAGTATTCTGAAGGGATACTGGGAGGAACGGCAGGAGCATATAACCGAGGAAGAAAGGGAACAAATCCGTATCAATGAGGAAACCGGGATGTCTTCTGCGCGCGCTCAGGTCATGGCAATGCTTCTGTTTTTTGTCTATTCCGGCATGGAGCTTTCCATGGGAGTGTGGACGAGCAGCGTCCTGCTGGAATCCCGTCATATGTCGGTCTCTCTTACAGGCTTGGCGTCGGCTTTCTTATACGCGATGATCATGGTCGGTCGGCTGCTCTCCGGATTCATCGTCAGTAAAATCGGGAATCAACGAATGATCCGTGTGGATTTTGCCGTTGCGCTGGTGGGGATGATTTGTATCGGCACAGTAAAGACCGACGCAGGCGCGATTGTCGGAATTGTTCTGGTCGGGCTCGGGTTTGCATCAATTTTCCCCGGCCTTATGTATGAAACACCCATTCGCTTTAAGAAAAAGGTCAGCAACCAGCTTATCGGTTATCAGGTCGGTGCGGCCAGTCTGGGCGGTTCCGCAGTGTCGTCGGTCATTGGGGTTATTCTTTCCCGGTTCGGTCTTGAGCTGCTCTACCCAATGTTGATTGTGCTTCTGATCATAACATTCGTAATCAACGAAGTACTGAGCCGATGGGCGGCGAGTGCCACCGCAAACAGAGAATTTGGAGCTTGAATCGAACCGTTCATTTTAATACATTTCTGCAAAAAAAGATTTCAGCTGTGTTTGCGGCTGGAGTCTTTTTCGTTTGTGATTGATTCTAACCATGCTTTTTCAGGAGTATAAGTAAATAGAGCCAAGACAGGTTCAATTTATTTGAAAAAGGTGGACGGGATGAGCATACGTATTCTAAAAGAACAATCCGCAGGCAAAAGAAGAAAAAGCAGAAAGAGAAGCATTTTTTTTCTTATCCTTTTTATACTGACGGTTATTTTGATCGGCTATTTTTACGGACAACGGGAAACGGTCAATGATAACGCACTTCTTACGAGAAATCTATCCGGAAAGAATCAGAAAACGAACATCGGTCTGGCAAATTTCGCTTGGAACGCGCTGGACAGCAGGTCCGGCTATATTTTCGGCGCGGCCGGTCAAACGGTCACAGCGGATTTTCTACAGCGTCAGGCGAGCAGGTTCGCCGGAAACGAAAGGGCAAATCTGGTCGGACCGGAGATTTTGAGCATCTACCGGCGATACCGTGGACATCCGGCGTTCGACTGCGTCGGACTGATCAAAGCCTATACCTGGATCGACGAAAAAACCGGAAAAATCTCGCCCTCCTACCCGTTTTCCATGCCGGACTGCACCGCGAACGGACTTTTACAAAGGTCCGAAAAATCTGGTCCCGCTGCGGCAATGCCGGATATCCCCGGTCTTGTTGTGCAGATGAGCGGTCATACCGGAATTTATGTCGGTAACGGTGAGGTGATTGAGGCGAGGGGAAACCGTTTGGGCGTAACAAAGACGAAATTTCAGGGCAGGGGATGGAAGTGGTATCTTTACGTACCCACAATCACATATGTAGAAAACGGAACCTATTTTATCCACGGGCAGCTGGTAACGATTCAAAATTATAGGGTAAGCCGCACAAAAGCTGTGCCGGGTATATTCGACAGAAAAAGAGATATAGTCAATTAACGCCAAAACCACCGAGTCTTATCGGTCGGTTTTCCGTGCCGCTGCGTTGTTTTCCTGACAGGTGCCAGCGTAACGCTACAAATCAATAAAATAGATAGGGTTATATGCACACGCCGTGAAAAATCAAAAATATTGTCAAACAGAAAAAGAAATAGTATAATTGCCTTAATGGAGCTTGTTAATCGACTTACGGAAAACGATATGATTTTAAAGCCAGAAAGGCATGGTCAAAAGGATGAGCAAGGTTATTTCTGTTTCTAATCAAAAAGGCGGAGTAGGCAAGACGACTACTACCTGCAATTTGGCGGCAGGCTTAAAGAAAAAAGGCTTCCGCGTACTGGTGATTGATTTGGATCCGCAAGGTAATCTTGGTTTCAGTATCGGGGCGGATGTGGAAACTAGCGCCACGATTTATGATGTTCTGAAAGGCGACGTAAAAACACAGTTCGCCATTCAGAAAACCGATACAGCCGATCTGATATCATCCAGTATTCTGCTTAGCGGCATTGAGCTGGAATTTACGAATACCGGCAGAGAATTTTTACTGAAAGAGGCCATAAAACCGATTCAGGATTTTTACGACTATATTCTGCTGGATACGCCCCCGGCGCTAGGAATTCTAACCATTAACGCGTTTACGGCATCGGATTATATTTTGGTCCCCATGCTTTCCGATATTTTCAGTTTGCAGGGAATCGCTCAGCTTTACGAAACCGTGGAGCGCGTAAAAAAATACTGCAATCCCAATCTTGCCATTGCGGGAATCCTGCTTACCAGGTACAATCCGAGAACGCTACTGGGTCGTGAAATTCGCGGAACCGTAGAGCTGATTGCAAAGGATTTGAATATCGGGATATTTGAAAGCAGTATCCGCAGCAGCGTGGTAGCCAGTGAAGCTCAGTCCATTCAGGATAACCTGATCGATTACGCGCCAAGGAGCAGTATCGCGAAGGATTATCTGAATTTTACGGAAGAGCTGCTGGCTAAGGGGGTTTGATCATATGGCGAAGTCAAAAAAAGAAATTGATAAAGATTTAATGTACAAAAAGCTGATGCCCTCCGCCCCAAAGTCTGCGAAATCAGGATTATCGGAGGAGTCGGCGGAAGAACAGTCTTACTTACAGAATGTGAGCAGGGAGCTAGAGGAGCCGCTGCCTTCTCAGCACCAGCGGATTACCATTCGCCGTGATATCGGCGTTCCGTTTATGGATACCCAGCCTACGGTGCTGGTTAACACGATGGAGACCGTAGTGCTGCAAAAGATGGATACCGTACTTGCCAAGTTCAAATGCTGCAAGTGCGACCGCTGCAAAAAGGATATCGTTGCAATTGCCCTGAACAAGCTTTCGCCGAGATACATGGTGCTGCGGGACGGTCAGCCGGCACCGGATATCGATCCCCAAACCAACGCCGCGGTGGTTACCGCTATGATTCAGGCTGTTTTGGAGGTTCGTTCCCATCCGAGACATTAATAAAAAAGCCAGGCCATCAGTGACCTGCTCCAGAAGAAATAGACAGGAAAAAGAAAAGCCAATCGTAGAATATCTTGAAATTACGCCGACTGACACCGCTTTTGAAATGGTGTCAGTCGGAACTTCATTTGGAAACGCTCAAAAT
>JAEZWL010000069.1 GCA_023420245.1 Bacillota bacterium
TCTCATCTATCTTGGAGCAACAACAAGGCCATGCGTACCCTCGGCTGGAAAAGTCCTCTTCAACTTCTTGCCGCTTCCCTTGGTTCATATCATTGACAAACACAGACCACAGATTAAAAAATTTGACCCTGATTACTTGACAAGAGATGGGGTTTGTTATATATTATTTATTGTTAAACTTTGCCTGAAGGTAAAGAGGATTGCAGAAGGTAATCTGAGTTTTTTAAAGTGCCAAACCGGTGTTTCCATTCAAACAATAATAGTCATGAAGGCTGTTGGTTTACTTGCAAGTAGATTGACAGCTTTTTTATTGTGTGCTTTTTTATGAAAGCGGCGGGAAAACGGTTTGTGCAATTCAGCGTGTGGAATACATAATCAGGGATCATAATTGTAGGAGGAATTTTTAATGGCTTGTTTTATAGCACCAACGGTTGAGGCAATTGTTGTGACAATTGTCAAAAAGAGTGTAGAAAAAAAAGAGAGGGAAGCGCAAAAGATAGCGTTGGCGACCGGCGCTCCCGCTGCTGAAAATCAGGCGGAATCCGGAATTTCGTGGAGCCGCAAATTAAGCTGGCTCAGGAACCTTTTATGGGGCGGCGTTTTCTTGCTGGCGATTGAACATATCTGGCACGGAGAAGTGGTTCCGTGGCCGCCGTTCCTGACCGCAATGAATAACCCGGCGGATATTATGCCCATGGTGCAGGAGATTGCCACAGTGGGCGTATCCATGGCGCTTCTTGTGACTGCGGTATGGTGTGTCATGTGCTTTGCTGCCGACCATATCAGTAAAACGAAATCTGCCGCGGTTCCCGCGGCGCAGGAGGAATAAGACAATGTGTTTAATCATTACTCTGCTTGCGGCGGTAATTGCCACGGTCGTCTGGTACACACAGGCACCTAAGGATTTATACAAAGTCAGTACGCTGTGCTTTATGTTCTGGGGAGCATCCATTATGTGGCTCGTCGACGGATTCTTCTGTATCGCGAAGGGCGAGGCGTTTTTGGATTTCAGCCTTAACGACGCTTTACTGGGCTTTACGGTCGTTCTTTGCGGGCTGGCGGTATGGGTTATCGTTCTGCTGTATCAGGACCCCAAAAATGTATGGAAGTCTAAATTGAATTCTAAAAACTGATCATCGGGGAAACGCCCCTTGCGGTACGCCGGGTATCGGAAAAGGACCCTGCGTTATGATCGGATATATTGTAAGGAGATTTGTTTGTGAAAAAATCAATCACCGTAAACCTGACCGGAACAGCCCTTTGTATTGCGCTCGGCATTGTTCTTCCTATGTTTTTCCATATGTTCGGGGCTGGTACAACCTTTTTACCCATGCACATTCCCGTATTGCTCTGCGGACTGATTTTCGGGTGGCAATACGGCGCGCTTTGCGGGTTTATTGTTCCGCTGCTGTCCTCCGTTTTAACCGGAATGCCCCCGATTTTCCCGATCGGAACCGCCATGATGCTTGAGCTTTGCGCTTACGGTGCGTTAACCGGTGTTTTTTATCAGAAATTCCGCTGGAACCTATATCTTGCGCTGATTGGTGCGATGCTTGGCGGCCGCGCTGTTTCCGGAGCCGCAAACGCGATTTTTATGAATATGGCAAATAAGCCGTATGGATTTCCGGTTTTCCTTTCAGGAGCGTTTGTTCAGGCGCTGCCCGGAATCCTGATTCAGGTTATTCTGATTCCCGCCATAATTCTGGCCTTGGAAAAGTCGAAATTCATGATCAGACAAAGAGCTTGAACAGGGAGGACGGGAGCAAGACTATGGCAAATGAAATCAAAGAGTTTTTTGACCAGCGCGCCGAGGTATGGGACGATATTTGCAGCTATGATCAAAAAAAGATGGAAGCGATCGTGACCCTTGCAGGAATTACCTCCGGCTCTAGGGTTCTGGATATCGCCTGCGGAACCGGAGTCATGTTTCCAGAAATGCTTTCTCGAAAACCGGAAATGATATTGGGCATAGACTTGTCGGATGCCATGATCGCCAAAGCACGGAGAAAATTTACGGACGAGCGGCTGCGGCTGCTTGCGTCCGATCTATTTCAAGTTCGGGAAACCGGTTTTGATGTCGCGATGATCTTCTGTGCGTATCCCCATTTTCCCGATAAATCAAAGCTTGCGCAACAGATTTCCGGGATGCTGAACGACGGCGGAAGATTTATGGTCGCGCACTGCGAAGGCAGAACTTCAATTAACCACTGTCATTCCGGCAAAGCGGTAAGTCAAATCTCCTGGCCCCTGCGCCCTGTAAGGGAAGAGGCTGCTGAATTTGCGCTTTATTTTGACGTTGACATGATGGCGGATACTTCCGGTATCTATTTCTTTTCCGGCACGAAGAAGCGCGGGTAAGCGCCGCAATCTTATACAGTCGAAAAGACCTGCCCTTTTTAAGCGGCAGGTCTTTCTTGTAGGGTACCCGGAGAGCGCACGTTCTAAAGGATGAAAATCCTGAGCCCGCGCGGTAGTGGGAAGGGTATAGCCGAACTTATCCGTTCAGTGACAACGCTCAGATTTCAAATTTTATCAAAAATATAATTTGATTTGTTGACAAATAAGAGGAAAAGGCATAATATTAATCCGGAAATAAACAGGAGCGCTTCTTTGCTGCTTTCAGGTTTTGTCCGGTCGCGAAAGACCACGTGTCCCGTGATTATTCGTATCAACAATCAACTTCAAAATAAAGTGGTGTATATTAATTATGATTGCAGGGCACCGATAAAGGTGTCCCGCACGGAACGCAAAAAAGAAGGGTATGCGCTTCCAAAGCTTCATTATAAGGAGGATTTTGTTTATGTTTAAAAAAATGGTCGCAATGCTAAAGGCAGATAAGCGAAAGCTGGTTTTTACGGAGGGTACGGATTCAAGAATTCTTGAAGCGGCGAGCAGGCTGAAAAAAGAAGAAATTCTGGAGCCGATTCTTTTGGGAAATTCAGAAGAAATAAAAGCCGCTTCTAAGGAATGTGGCTGGTCGATCGACGGAATTCAGATTATTGATCCATTGGACTTTGCTGATTTTGAGGCAATGGTTGCAAAGATGTTTGAACTCAGAAAAGGTAAAATGGATGAGGAAGCCTGCCGTTCCGCGTTAAAGAAATCCAATTATTTCGGAACCATGCTGGTGAAAATGGGATACGCCGACGGTCTTCTGGGCGGCGCGACCTATTCCACAGCCGATACGGTTCGCCCCGCGCTTCAAATCGTAAAGACCAAGCCGGGTAATAAAATTGTATCAAGCTGCTTTATTATGGTTCGTCCGACCGAAAACGGAGATGAGAAATATGTGATGGCGGATTGCGCGATCAATATTGCTCCGAATGAGGACGAGCTGGTAGAAATAGCGGTGGAAACTGCAAGAACAGCAAAAATATTTGACATCGACCCAAAGGTGGCCATGCTTTCTTACAGCACCATGGGTTCCGGCAAGGGCGATTCGGTTGACATCGTACACAATGCGGCGGAAAAATTGAAAGCAATGAACCTTGATTTTCCGGTAGACGGTGAGCTCCAGTTTGACGCCGCGTTTTCACCGGAAGTTGCTAAAATTAAAGCGAAGGATTCTCCGGTAGCCGGTCAGGCAAACACCTTTGTATTCCCCGACATTAACGCGAGTAATATCGGATACAAGATCGCACAGCGCCTTGGCGGATTTGATGCCATCGGTCCGATTCTCCAGGGTCTGAACGCTCCGATTAATGACCTTTCCAGAGGCTGTAATGCTGAGGAAGTCTATAAAATGGCAATTATTACTGCCGCGTTGAAGTAATTTAGATAGGAAATTGGGACGTTTGAAATGAGTATTCTGTTTGACACCGCAGGAACCTGGTACAAAGGCAACCTTCATATGCACACCACGAATTCCGACGGCTCGCTTTCTCCCGAAGCTGCGGCGTCTCTTTACAAAAACGCGGGGTATGATTTCATCGCGCTGACCGATCATTGGGTTCAAAGCGAAAACATACAGGAGGACGGCTTCCTGTTTTTGAGCGGCTGTGAGTGGGATACCGGGGATATGGTTCGTTCTGCCATATTCCATATTATCGGCGTAGGAATGGAAAAGCAAGTATTGCTGCAAAAAGACCTTTCCAGAAGTCCGCAGATGATTATTGACGCAATTAACGAGGCGGGTGGAATCGCGATTCTCGCTCACCCGGCGTGGTCTGTTACTGACCCGGAGGATGGGTTATCCCTCAGCGGATTCAGCGGCGCGGAGATTTATAATACCTTTTCCGGTCTGCCGTGGAACGGGCGGCGCGCGGACTCCAGCCTGTATTTTGACCTTTGGGCAAACAAGGGAAGAGCGGCGGGATGCTTTGCCGCCGACGACTGTCATGTATACGGCGGAGAGCAGACAAGCTCCTATATCATGGTGAATGCTCCGGAATTGACCGCTGACGCTGTCAAGAAATCGATTGCCGCAGGAAATTTTTACGCTTCTCAGGGTCCGGTTTTTCAGAATGTAAGGATCAACAAGAATTCTGTGGAGGTTGACTGCTCCGAGGTCAAATCGGTTGTGTTTTATACCAATACTGTTTGGTGCGGCGACCGGGTATGCAGCGGCAGCATAACGACCGCTTCCTACCGCATAAAACCTACTGACAGGTATGTTCGCGTGGAGCTGGTGGACCAGAGCGGAAACATGGCTTGGACGTCCCCGTTCTTTGTAAACCAATAAAACATCATAACAGAAAGTCAGTCCCCCGACCAAATGGTCGGGGGACTTTTGGTATGCAAAAAACCCCCGGTCAAAAAACCGGAGGTTAAAAATTGTGTTATAGTCGATTGCTATAATTAGGCAGTGACGTTTTTCTTTTTGGTCCCGAGATAGGCCGCTTTAACCTGCTCGTTTTCCAGAAGCTCTCGTCCCTTGCCGGATAAAGTGATTCTTCCTGTTTCCAGCACATAACCGACATCCGCGGCGCGAAGCGCCAGATTCGCGTTCTGCTCGATCAGCAGGATGGTAACGCCCTGCTTGTTGATTTCCTGAATAATATCAAAGATACCCTTTACGACCAGAGGAGCGAGACCGAGGGACGGCTCATCCATCATAATCAACTCCGGCTTGCTCATCAGCGCGCGGCCAACAGCGAGCATTTGCTGTTCGCCGCCGGAAAGTGTACCGGCCAGCTGCCAGGAACGCTCTTTCAGACGGGGGAACAGGTCGTAAACCCATTTCAAATCTTCGGATAAGTCATCTTTTCTCATATACGCGCCGATCTTCAGGTTTTCGTAAACGGTTAGGTTTGGAAAAATCCGGCGTCCTTCCGGAACAAGGGTGATGCCGTGCTTTACAATCTCCTGCGACTGCTTCCCAGTAATATCTTTGTCGTTATAAGTGATTTTACCGCTTTGCAGCTTCGCAAGACCGATAATGGAGCGCAGTGTGGTGCTTTTTCCGGCACCGTTTGCTCCAATCAGTGTAACAATGCTTTTATCCGGTACCTCGAAGGAAATGCCCTTGACTGCTTCGATGCCGCCGTATGATACGTATAAGTCTTCAATTTTCAGCATCGTCGTCCACCCCCAAATATGCCTCGATTACACGCTGATTATTCTGAATTTCGTCCGGCGTTCCCTTGCCGATTGTCTGACCAAAATCGAGAACATAAATCCGGTCGGATATCTCCATAACCAAATCCATGTGGTGCTCGATGAGGAAAATGGTAAGATCAAAATCCTTACGGATTTGTGTAATCGACGCGGTTAGCTCCTCGGTTTCCTGCGGGTTCATGCCAGCTGCGGGCTCGTCCAGAAGAAGCAGGCTCGGGTTGGTCGCAAGCGCGCGCGCAATTTCAAGGTGGCGCTGTTTGCCGTAGGGCAGAGAGCTTGCAACGTCGTTCTTTAAATCCGCCAGCCCCATTCGTTCAAGAAGCTCCTCGGTTTCCGCTCTCATGCGCTTCTCTTCACGCATTGCTCCCGGAAGGCGAAGCGTGGAACTGATCACATTACTTTTCATTCCAAAATGCTTGGCAATAATAATATTCTCAAAAACCGTCAGGTCCTTAAAAAGACGGATATTCTGGAACGTACGCGCACAACCCCTGCGGGTGATCTTGTCGGGGCTCAGCCCGGTAATATCTTCCCCGTGCAGAAAAATCTTTCCGCTTGAAGGGGTGTAAACGCCGGTAATCATATTAAACGCGGTTGTTTTTCCGGCTCCGTTCGGACCGATGAGGGCAACAATTTGATGCTCACGAATGGTGAGGCTTAGATTGTCCACCGCCACAACGCCGCCGAACTGCATGGTCATGTTTTCGGTTCTGAGAACGACATTTTTATCAATGGATTTCGCTGATACCTGATTAATTGGGTCGCTCATTTTGATTCCCCCTCCTTTGCAGCCTTCGGAGCGAATCGCTTCGCAAAGAAGTTGAAGATTCTGTCCCAGGTAAGCTCGGTTCTGCCCATGATGCCGTTACGGAAGAACAGAACAATGATCATCAGGCACACGGAGAAGATTACCATGCTGAAGCCTGCGCGGAACAGGGTGATTTCATAGCCCGCAATCGTAAGCGGTTCATCAAAATAACGCAGCAGCTCCAAGCCGCCTGTAACAATGAAGGAGGCAATCACGGTGCCGCTGATGCTGCCCATGCCGCCCATAACAATAATCAGCAGGAAATTGTAGGTCAGGGTGAAGTAGAATTGCTTCGGGTCAACGGTGCCGAGCAGGGAGGCGTAAAGACCGCCGCCGATTCCGGCGAAGAAGCCACCGATAACGAAGGACAGCACCTTGTGCTTAAACAGGTTGATTCCCATTGCTTCGGCCGCGATATCGTCCTCACGGATTGCCTTAAAGGCACGTCCGTAGCTCGATTTTATCAACAGGACCGTTAAAATCAGTACGATAATCGCAACGCCGAAGGACCACCAGAGATTATTGGCGATATCCGGAATATTCTTAATTCCAAGCGCGCCGTTGGTCACGCTCTGCCAGTTGGTGATCAGAATACGGATGATTTCAGAAAAGCCCAGGGTTGCGATTGCCAGATAGTCGCCTCTCAAGCGCAGCACGGGCGCACCGATCAAAAACGCGGCAAACGCAGACAGCACACCGCCCAAAAGGAGAGCGGGAATAAAATCAAGGTGAACATTTGCAATCAACGGATTCATAGGTTCCATGTAGAAAACAGTTTGGCGCAAATCCAGCGGCAGGGAAAAAACCGCCACGGTGTAAGCGCCGATTGCCATAAAGCCGGCCTGCCCCAGAGAGAACAAGCCCGTAAACCCGTTAATCAGGTTCATGGAAAGACCGATGATGGTATAGATTGCACAGAGATTCAGAATTCTTATAACGTATGCGTCAAGAAAATTATTGGCGAAGTTGATCAGAACCAGAACCAGAACCGCAAGAATTGCGGTGCAGATGATGTTTCGCTTCTTTTTATTATTCATCATGTCACACCTTCTCCGTTGTCTTTTCTCCGATTAAGCCTGTCGGTTTAACCAGAAGAATCAGAATGAGCAGAACAAAGGCGAAGGCGTCACGGTAGCCGGTAAGCGGAGGCATGAACGCAACCAGCATAATTTCAATTACGCCGAGAATAAATCCGCCGAGAACAGCGCCTTTAATGTTGCCAATACCGCCGATAACCGCGGCGATAAAGCATTTCAGACCCGGCATAACGCCCATCAGCGGAGATACCTGGGGATATTTCATGCCCCAGAAGATTACGCCGACTGCGGCCAGACCGGAGCCGATTCCAAAAGTAGCCGAAATAACCAGATTGATATTAATCCCCATGACACGCGCGATTTCATAATCCTTTGAAACCGCGCGCATTGCCATACCTAATTTTGTTTTATTGATTACAAACAGAAGAATTGCCATGCTGACCAAAAGAACGAAGGGCACGACAAGTGATACTTTCTGAATAGAAACCGAACCGAGATTAATGGTAGACATCATTCCCATGATATCCGGGAACGCCTGCGGCATTCCGGTAAAGACATAGGTAGCCAGATTTTCCAGCAGAAATGAAACGCCGATGGCGGAAACCAGAACGGAATCCTTTGGCGCTTCACGCAGCGGGCAATAGGCTACTTTCTCTATCAAAATACCCAATAGCGCGGTAAACACCACCACGAAAATGCACGCGAAATACCAGGGAAGCTGAAACACAGCAATTCCGAAAAAAACGAAGTATGCTGCCATCATAAAGATATCGCCGTGCGCAAAGTTGATGAGGCGCAGAATACCGTAAACCATGGTATAGCCTACGGCTATCAGGGCATAAAGGCTGCCTACCGCGATTGCGTTTGCTAAATTTTGTAAAAATAATTCGATCGTCATAGCAAAACTTCCTAATTCATTAATTCGTTATTTTGCGACTGTTACGGTATCCTTATAGACGAATTTACCGTCCTTGACTTCCTTAATAACCGCTGAATTCTTATCAGCATCGCCGTCTGCATTGAATTTAATAACGCCGGTTGCGCCTTCTACGCCGCTTGTTTTGGCAAGAGCGTCGCGGATTGCGGTCGGTTGAGCGGAATTTGCGGCTTCAATCGCCTTGATAATCACAAGGTAAGCGTCATAGCCCAATGCGGAAACAGCGGCCATATTCTTGCCCGGGTATTCCTTCTTATAAGCTTCAACAAACTTCTTGCCCTCGTCCGTTACCGGTGAGGTATCGTCGAAGAAGGTGGAAATGGTTGCGCCCTCAACATCCTTGCCGCCAACCTTTGTAAAGGTGTCGATGTCCCAGGTGTCGCCACCGAGGAAAGGCGCTTTGATGCCGATCTGGCGAGCCTGCTTCATAACGAGCGCGGATTCTGTAAAGTTACCGGGGGCGAAGATAACATCCGGGTTAGCCGCTTTCACGGTAGAAAGCTGTGCGCCGAATTCCTGGTCGTTTGTGTTGTAGTTAACGGTAGTTACAATAGAGTTCGGGTCACCGGTCAGCTTAATGAAAGCCTCTTTGAAGTATGTAGCAAGACCAACCGCATAGTCATTGGA
>JAEZWL010000150.1 GCA_023420245.1 Bacillota bacterium
CCAATATTGTGTTTAGTGCCTATGTAGAGGAATTCGGCGACGCGGTACTGCTTGGCGGTCGTTATGACCATCTGCTCGGCAATTTTGATTTGCCGATGCCTGCGATTGGTTTCGCAATCAACGTGGACGCGATAGCCAATATCATGCTGGAGAGCCATAAAATACGCGCCACCGCTCCGGTGGATGTTTTTGTGCATGGTGAAGCCGGTTTTGAAATGAAAGCGCTTGAATATGCCACAAAGCTGGTTGAACAGGGATACCGGTGTGGAAGCAGTGTTTTTGAAACACGCGAACAGGCAAAGGAGTATGCGAAAATCCGTGGAATTCTGCGGATTGATTTTGTCTCAGACACCATGGAAACGGTTCAAATCGACTAAATATCTTGTATAGGATGATGGAAATGAAACCACTTAGAATTGCACTGACCAAGGGAAGGCTGGAAAAAGATACAATCGGACTTTTTGAAAAGATTGGATACGACTGTACGGAGGTCAAAAACAAAGGAAGAAAATTAATTCTTCCGGTTGGAGATCATCAATTTGAGGTCGTTCTGGCAAAGGCCGCAGATGTCATTACATATGTGGAGCATGGCGTGTGCGATTTGGGCGTTGTCGGCAAGGATACGATCATGGAGAACGGCAGCAGCTTTTATGAAGTACTCGATTTAGGATTCGGGAAATGTAAATTTGCGCTTGCGGGCCCAAAGGGAAAGGATTTTTTCAGCGGCTATTCCGCAAAAACAATCGCAACCAAGTACCCGAATATTGCAAGAAACTACTTTGAGAAAAAAGCGATGGATGTACGCGTGATTAAAATAGAGGGCTCTGTGGAGCTAGCTCCGCTTCTGGGTCTTTCCGACGCGATTGTCGATATTGTGGAAACCGGCTCCACGCTAAAGGAAAATGGTCTCGAGGTCATTGAAACAATCTGTGATATTTCCGCACGCTTAATCGTGAATCTGGCGAGTTTGAAGCTAAGAAAAACGGAAATTGAAGTGCTGGTGGAGCAAATGGAGAAGAACACGAAGGAGGAATCCTGATGATACAGGTCGTAAAGGAAGGCGGGAATTTCAGTCGGGAGTTTATCAAACAGCTGAAATTACGCAGTGAAAATTCCAACCGGCAGGTGGATGCAGTTGTTTCTGAAATCATTGAAAATGTCCGGCAAAACGGAGATAAAGCGGTTCGTGATTATACGCTCAAATTTGACGGAAGCGTTCCTGAAAAAATAGAGATTAGTAAAGTGGAAATGCGGGAATTGGAAAAACAATGCGACCCCGAATTTGTTTCTGCATTATGGCGCGCCGCTGAAAATATCAAGGATTTCCATAAGTGCCAAAAACAGCAGAGCTGGCTCGATACACAGGAAAACGGAGTCATTATGGGGCAACGTATCCGAGGTCTTTCGAAAGTCGGCATCTATGTACCGGGAGGTACGGCAGCGTATCCCTCCTCCGTTCTCATGAACGCGATTCCGGCAAAAATAGCGGGCGTAGGCGAGATTATTATGGTAACGCCGCCCACAAAAAGCGGAAAACCCAACCCGGACATTATGGCAGCTGCTCTTGCGGCAGGTGTCGACCGGGTATTTCTGGCTGGCGGTGCCCAGGCGGTTGCCGCACTTGCTTACGGTACACAGACGATTCCCAAAGTAGATAAAATTGTGGGTCCCGGTAATATCTATGTTGCCACCGCGAAAAAGCATCTTTACGGAACAGTGGATATCGATATGATTGCCGGTCCGAGTGAAATACTGGTGATCGCGGACGAAACCGCGAATCCGAAGTTTTTAGCCGCAGACTTGATGTCACAGGCAGAGCATGATGTTCTGGCCTCCGCTATTTTGCTTACTACCTCTGAGAAAATCGCGGAAGAAACCGTAGAAGAAATTTATAAACAGCTTGAGCACCTCTCCCGTAAAGAAATTATTAATCAATCCTTGGATCAGTTCGGCGCGGTAATTGTGTGTAAGAATATGCAGGAAGCCGTTGAGTTTGCGAACGAGCTGGCTCCGGAGCATCTTGAGGTTTGCGCCGCAAATCCGATGGAATTTATCGGAAAAATCGATAACGCGGGCTCTGTTTTCCTCGGAAACTATTCCCCGGAGCCGCTCGGAGATTATTATGCCGGTCCGAACCATGTTCTCCCCACCAGCGGAACGGCAAGGTTCTTTTCTCCGTTGTCTGTAGACAGCTTTATTAAGAAATCCAGCTTTATTTATTACACAAAGGACGCGCTGAAAACGGCACAGAAAGACATCATTAAGCTTGCCGAAACGGAGGGTTTGACCGCACACGCAAATTCAATTCAGGTGAGGCGATGAAATTGGAAGCTATATTAAACGATAAAATAAAAGATCTGAAACCCTATGATCCCATCACCGGCGATTACCCCATCCGTCTGGACGCAAATGAGTCTTTTTTAAATGTTCCGGGTTTCATCAAGGAAAAGATAAAAGAGGCGGCAGCCAATACGGTCTATAACCGCTATCCCGACCCCTATGCCCTTGAATTATGCAACAGCTTTGCTTCCTATTACAAGGTTAACGCCGATCTTGTAACCGCCGGGAATGGTTCTGACGAGCTGATTTCCATTATTCTGAACGCCTTCTTAATGAAGGGGGATACTATGATGACGGTATCTCCGGATTTTTCAATGTATAAGTTTTATTCCTCCATCGTGGAAGCGGAATGTATCGAATATCAGAAGAAGCAGGATTTATCGATAGATGTGGACGAAATGATTGCGCTGGCGAATGAAAATAAGGTAAAGCTGATTCTGTTTTCCAACCCCTGCAATCCAACTTCCCTTGGCTTAAGGAGAGAAGAAGTAAAGAAGCTCATTACTTCCGTGGACGCGCTGGTAATTGTAGATGAAGCCTATATGGACTTTTGGAATGAGTCTCTTTTGCAGGAATTTGAAAATTATCAGAATCTCATTGTTTTAAGAACCTGCTCCAAGGCGTTTGGGATGGCGGCAATCCGCCTTGGCTTCGCCGTAGCCAACGCGACCTTGACCAATGTATTAAAAGCGGTAAAATCTCCTTATAACGTAAATTCTCTGACGCAGCAAATTGGAACGATCGTTCTGAATGAACATGAATTGATTCGGAGTGCTACAGAAGAAATTATCATTTCTCAAAAAGCTCTCTATCAGGAGCTTAAGCGAATAGAAGGGCAACACCGCAGCAAAATGTATATTTACCCAAGCGTAACGAATTTTCTTTTTATCAAGATGGAAAATGCAAAGAAGATGTTTGAAGCGCTCTTAAACGCGGGAATCGCCGTACGCTATATGGGAGATTATCTTCGGATATCCGCAGGGAGCAAGGAAGAAAATGCTGCGTTAATCAAAGCATTTGAATCAGAAATATAAAATATCCGTAAATCAAAAAAGAAATGAGATGCAGAACATGAGGACATCTGTTCAACAGCGTAAAACCAAGGAAACAGACATTACCATTCGACTTTCTTTGGATGGCGGAAATGTGGAGATTTCCACCGGTATCGGCTTTTTTGATCACATGCTCAATTCCTTTGCCGTTCACGGAGGCTTTGGTCTGCAGGTTGAGGCTGCCGGAGATCTATTGGTTGATTGTCATCACACCATAGAGGATGTCGGCATTGTACTCGGAAAGGCCTTCGCGGAGGCAATTGGGGATAAATCCGGGATTGCGCGTTTTGGAAGCTTTACTGTTCCGATGGACGAAGCATTAGCTTCTGCGGTTGTTGATATCAGCGGAAGACCGTTTTTGGTGTTCCAGGCTGATTTTCAACAGGAACGGTTAGGGGACTACGATACCTGCATGACGGAAGAATTCATGCGAGCCTTTTCGATGAACGCGGGAATCACGCTTCACACCCGTGTGGAGTATGGCACAAACGCACACCATGAAACAGAGGCGATGTTTAAGGCGGTCGCCCATGCGCTGTGTTTGGCGGTTGGCAAAACATCTGTGGGTATCCTTTCCACAAAGGGTTCCTTGTAAATTGTAAAACTGGGGGTAGGCACATGATCATCTTGCCTGCAATTGATATTAAGGACGGGGAATGTGTCCGTCTGTTAAAAGGAGATTATGCCACAGCCCATAAGGTTGCGGAAAGCGCCGTGGATACTGCGTCCGGATTTCAGGATGCAGGAGCTCAATGGCTTCATATGGTGGATTTGAACGGGGCAAAGGCGGCGAAGCCGGTCAATGCGGAGCTGATTTTTCAAGTCCTAAAAAACAGCGGACTGAAAATTGAAATTGGCGGCGGAATCCGCAATATGGAAACAATTCGATTTTATATTGATAATGGTATTTCCAGGGTAATACTGGGTTCTGCTGCT
>JAEZWL010000159.1 GCA_023420245.1 Bacillota bacterium
GCTGCCGAGCTGAACAACGGCAATGTTGACTGCCTGTGGAACGGGTTCAGCAAGACAGAGGAAAGAGAAAAGGAATTCAACCTGAGCATTCCCTACATGAAGAACAATCAGATTATTCTGGTAAAAACTTCGGATACATACGTCGGTCTTTCCTCCCTAACCGGAAAAACCATTGGTGTGCAGTCGGACTCCTCTGCGGAATCCGCGCTGAATTCGAATGCCGACTTTAAGAAGTCCTTAAAATCCGTGGTTCAAATCGACGACTATTCCAAAGCGGTTCTGGAGCTGCAAAACGGCACCATTGACGCGATTGGTATTGATGAAGTGGTTGCCCGCTATTATCTCACCAATAACCCGGGAGCTTACAAGGTTCTGCAAGAAAAAGACGGCAAAGACTCCTCCCTCGCGGTGGAGGACTATGTGATCGGATTCCGCAAGGCAGACAACGCGCTGAAAGAGAAAATCGAAGGCGCCGTGAAGGATATGGCCGCGGACGGAACCCTGGCGAAAATCTCAGAAAAATGGTTTGATAAGGATGTTACCACGGTAGGCAAATAATTCTGGATTGGGTGCAACAGAGTACTAGGGGTAATTGTTCATTACTTCCGTTAGCTCCGGGCATAGAGACGGTCATGCCGTCTCTATGCCTTTGGCTTTTTATGAATTCCCGCGTTTGCTCCGAATTCTTCCGGCGGCAAATTATAAAGGGATACAAAATTCATTATTTTGGAGGAAAGCACTTATGAATTATCAGGTGCTGATCACACAGATGCTGGAAGCTACGCTGATGTCGCTGCGTATCTTTCTTGTCACTCTGATTTTTTCGCTTCCGCTCGGACTGCTGGTTGCTATGGGTCGCAGGACGAAAATAAAAATCATCAACCTTCCGGTAAGATTCTATATTCTGATCATGCGCGGCACACCGCTGATGCTGCAGCTGCTGTTCATCTTTTACGGCTTTAAGCCAATATTCGGAGTACAGCTTGACCGCGTCCTTTCGGCCGAGGTCGCCTTTATCCTGAACTACGCCGCATATTTCGCCGAAATTTTTCGCGGAGGCATCGAGGGCATTCCGCGCGGACAGTACGAAGCGGCAAAGGTACTCGGTCTGACCCGCAGCCAGACCTTTTTCCGTATCATCCTCCCGCAGGTGGTAAAGCACATTATCCCGCCGATGGGCAACGAATTTATCACACTCGTCAAAGATACCTCCCTCGCGCAGGTTATCGGTGTGGTCGAGCTTTTAAAGATCACATCCAACTGGGTATCCTCTGCGGTTAATATGACGCCGTTTGCGATTGCGGCCCTGTTCTACCTGGTTATGAACGGAATTGTTACACGCTGTTTTACCGTCGCGGAAAACAAGCTGAATTATTATCGCTAGGAGGTTGAAGCATGGATATTCTGACAGCTAAAAATATCTTTAAAAGCTTTGACGGCGTGGAAGTATTAAAAGGAATTTCCCTCAACGTGACCAAAGGTCAGGTACTGGCGATTATCGGTCCCTCCGGCTCCGGCAAAAGCACCCTGCTTCGCTGTGTGACTCAGCTGGAAACAGTGGATTCCGGCGAAATCAGTATCTGCGGCGAACAGCTGGTGGCAAACGACGCAAGCGGAAAGGCCGTGTACTCGGATAAAACTACCTGCGGCAAAATCGGGCTGCATATCGGACTGGTATTCCAGAATTTCAACCTCTTCCCCCACCTGTCCGTTTTGCGGAATATTACGGAAGCCCCGGTCTGTGTTCTCAAAATGCCGAAGGAAGAAGCGGAAAATACCGCGCGGGAGCTTCTGAAAAAAATGGACCTTGCCGACAAGGCGGACGCGTACCCCTGTCAGCTTTCCGGCGGACAGCAGCAGCGGGTTTCCATTGCGCGCGCGCTTGCCATGAACCCCGATATTCTTTTCTTCGACGAACCGACCAGCGCGCTCGACCCTGAGCTGACCGGCGAAATACTGAAGGTAATCCGTGAGCTTGCCAGCGAGCATATGACGATGGTGGTCGTTACGCACGAAATGAAGTTTGCGCGTGATGTCGCGGATCATATCGTATTTATGGATAACGGTGTTATTGTGGAACAGGGCAGCCCGGAGCAGCTTTTCGGGAACACACAGAACGAAAGGACGAAGACCTTCCTTTCCCGGTTCAACGAGGGATAATTGATATTTCAGCATATATCAACGAAGTTACCTACAGCCTTTCTCTTCTAATCCAAAAAGTTTTTTAACAGAATAAGTACAGAGCATATCGGTAACCTCCAAAAGGTTTTTCTCCGAATATGCTCTGTTTTTTATCTTTTCTCCAAGCTCTATTCTCTCTGCCCCAACTTTTATAGTCGATTGCTATTATAGAGCTATGTGAAGATATCAGCCCGATGGTATGAAACGGCTTCGGGCTTTTTTTCTGCGCTGTGATTTATCTGCTGATGGCTTTGGTGTGCTTTCTGAGCCACTTCAGCTCGCTGCCGGAGAGATGCGGAGCAAGCCTCTCATAAACCAGCGTATGATAGTCATTCAGCCATTCAATTTCATCACTGGTCATCAAGGCGGTAAGCAGCCCTTTGGTATCGATGGGAAAATACGTGAGCGGTTCAAATTTCAGAAACTGACCGTATTCGTTGCGACAGGCTTCCTTGACCAGCATTATGTTTTCCGTACGGATGCCGTGATGCCCCTCCTCGTAAATTCCCGGTTCATTGGTAATGGTCATACCCTTTTTAAAAACAGTATTCCCTTTGATGCTTAACCGCTGCGGTCCTTCGTGAACCCCGCTGAACATGCCGACGCCATGACCCGTGCCGCAGCGGTAATCAATCCCGTGCTTCCACACCTGCTGGCGGGCGAGAATATCCAGATTGCCGCCGGTGCAGCCCTCCAGAAAAACCGCGCTTGCAAGGGCAATGTGCGCCTTTAGCACATAGGTATAATGCTCCTGCTCCTCGCGGGTAAGAGACCCCATTACAAAGGTGCGGGTGATATCGGTCGTTCCCTCGAGGTACTGCCCGCCGGAATCGATGAGCAGGAGCCCTTTTTCACGGATGACCGCGCAGGAATCCGGCCTCGGGCTGTAATGCATCATTGCGGCATTGGAACCGAAAGCGGCGATGGTGTCAAAGCTCTCGCCCATATTATGCGGCTGTTTGGCGCGGCATTCCCGGAGCATCTCGCAAACAGTGCATTCCGTCACCTTTTCGCCCCTTTCGAGCTTCTCCTCAAACTGCACGCAGAATTCCGTCATCGCACATCCGTCCAGAATATGTGCCTGCCTGATATTTTGTATTTCGACATCGTTCTTGACGCCTTTCAGCGCGGTCACGATGTCGCCGCCCTCTTTTACCGTCACAAAAGGATTCTGCCTCAGAATGCGGTATAAGCTGTAATTTATTGCAGAAGAATCAACAAGGAATGTCATTTCGGTATTGATTTTTCTCATGGATTCCTCGATTTCTCCGTACGGCTTTACAGTAACGCCGTTGTCCTTCAGATCATCCATTACCTCGGCGGAAACCCGTTCGGCATTGATGAACAGAAGGGCGGAGCTTCCGGTGACAAGGGCGTAGGAAACCGCAAGAGGATTATAGGCGATATCGCCGGCGCGGATATTCATGAGCCAGGCGACACAGTCCAGCTTCGTAAAAACCTGGGCGTCCGCCTTTCGTCTTTTCAGCTCGGCGCGCACCTGCTCCAGTTTTTCGCGGCAGGTAAATCCGGCATATTTCACATCATGAAGAAAAACCTCGCTGGCAGGCATTTCCGGTCGGTTCTCCCAGATATCACCGATGAGATCAACCGTTTCAAATTTTAAATGCTTCTCAGCGAACGCTTCTGCCATATCCTTCACGCCAGCGGCAGAAAGCAGCCTTCCGTCAAACGCGACCGTGTCTCCGTCGTTTAATTTACTTCTGATAAATTCAAGATAAGTGGGAACCTCCCTTACGCCCATTCGGAACAGCTTGATTTCACTGCCTTGTAGCTGGTTTGCCGCCTGAATAAAGTACCTGCCGTCCGTCCAAAGACCGCTTTCGGTTTCAGTGACCACCAAGGTACCGGCGGAACCGGTAAAGCCGGAAAAATAGCTTCTGGCCATCCAATGCTCCGGCAAATACTCGCTCATATGAGGATCAGAGGACGGAATGATATATGCCTGGACCCCGTTTTCTTTCATTTTGCCGCGCAGGGTAGCCAGTTTTTCATTTACGCTAATCATCGTTTAACACTCCTTCTGTTTTTCTATGACCATTTGCCGGCTTGTTCCTCTGTTAGGAACAAGAATCGGTATAAAAAGCAAACATTAAAAATGTATAGGCTTTATCTGTGCTAAAGTCAATAATTTATACAGTTCAGAGTAGGAACAGTTCGTATTATATAGGTTATATAAGTTACTTAAGATAACTATGGTGATATGAAAATATTTTTATTGGTCATTATTATACTTGACATTCGTAATTAAGAATGTAAGATATACTATAACAATTGGAAAAAGATGGAAATATCCTGCGACACAAATTTCTAAAAGCTCAGCCATCTTGAATACTTAATGTTATTTGGTCTGTGAAAGTTGGTGATATTCTTAAAATACCTTGAAAGGAGCAATCGCATATGACCGCGAAAGAAAAAGTAGTGAAAAGGCTTTTCATTACTTTGATTATTATTATTGCGATTCCAATTGGATTGTATATTGCCGGTAACTGTTATTATACACCAGCAAGAATATACGAGATGTACTGGAATATAAATCTTCCGAATGATATTAAAGAAAAATACAATGCTGAGACACCGCCAGATTTTCATGGAGATGGTTCGCGTTACACTGTTTTTCAATTAAATGAATTAAATCCGCCGTTTTTAATAGGCACATCTATTCAAAAAAATGTTAAAACAGAAAATGAAATTCTGTCGATTCTTAATATACTAGGGGCAGAAAAAAATTGGTATCCTGATTTCTCTCATGGGTATAAGTGGAAAAAGTTAACTCAACATGATGATTATTTATATATAATATATGATCCAAAATCATCGTTGGTCTATTTTATTCAAGATACTACTTGAAATCAACATCTAATGAAAGCTAGTTTTATAAATCAAAAAGAGGTGTTTTTGTACTTATATCCTTATTAGGTTATTGTTGTTGCTGATTATTGGATGGATTTTTAAGATTTGAAAGAAGGATTTTCATAAAAAAATAGTAAAATCATTTTTGAGCACTTTATTGGTTATCTCTTTGTTAGGTTCAAATATTTCTGCATTTGCAGCAGAGACAGCTAACAATAATATTGTCACAAAAGAACAGGTAATTCATCCAATAATTTAGTCTCCGAATTTAAGGAAATTCGGAGACTTTTTATATTCTACTTTGTTATATTGTTCATATGTTAAGAAGTGTAAAATGTGTATTTAATATGCATGATTGTAATAAAATTGGTAACATTCGAGGGACTATTTTTGCTGAGCCTATATTTTTGTATTTAAACTATAGGTCGTTTGCGCTAAAGCTACAACCAAAGGTGGTTATCCAGAAATTTAGAACAGCTGCTCTTTTAATTTTCAATAATTAAATTCTATCTAGCAATGGAATGTATCCTCGACGCGAGGAAATGCTTTTGTAGGCCGGGCGGATGATCTTGCCCGTGTTGATTTGTTCTTCCATTAAATGCGCGCTCCAACCGGCAATGCGTGCCATGGCAAAGACCGGTGTAAAAAGCTCCGGGGGAAGCCCGAGCATATGGTAAACGAAGCCGCTGTAAAAATCGATATTCGCGCTGACGCCCTTATATGTCCTGCGCTCGTTGCCGATTACCTCGGGCGCCAGGTGCTCCACAAGCGAGTACAGCTTATATTCTTTGGTGAGCCCTTTTTCTTCGGATAAATTCTGGACGAATTTCTTAAAAATATTAGCCCTTGGGTCGGAAAGGGAGTAAACCGCGTGACCCATTCCGTAAATCAGCCCGGATTTGTCAAAAGCCTGTTTATTGAGCAGCTTTTTGAGGTAATCCCCGACCTTTTCCTCATCCTCCCAGTCGTCAATGTTCTTTTTCATATCCTCGAACATCATCATAACCTTAATGTTTGCGCCGCCGTGCTTCGGACCCTTGAGCGAACCGAGCGCGGCCGCGATAACCGAATAGGCATCGGTACCGGAGGAGGCGACCACATGAGTGGTAAAGCTGGAATTGTTGCCGCCGCCGTGCTCCGCGTGCAAGACAAGGGCAAGGTCTAAAATCCGGGCCTCCAGCGCGGTATATTTATTATCAATACGAAGCATATACAGGATGTTTTCCGCAGTGGACAGCTCCGGCTTCGGTGCGTGAATAAAGAAGCTGTTGTTTCGGTTCATATTGTGGGCGTAGGCCTGATAGCCGTAAACAGCCAGCTGGGGAAACAGCGCAATCATCTCGAGGCACTGCCGGAGCACATTTTCCAGCGATGCATCGTTCGCCCTTTCGTCGTAAGCGTAAAGGGTCAGCACGCTCCTTGCCAGTGTGTTCATCATGTCAAACGTAGGCGCCTTCATAATAATGTCGCGCACAAAATTGGTTGGCAGGCTTCTGTATTTAAACAAAAGATCTTTAAACTCCGACAATCCTTCCGGGGCGGGAAGCTCACCGAACAAAAGCAGATAGGCTGTTTCTTCAAAGCCAAAACGATCCTCCGCAATAAATCCGCCCACGATATCCTGAATATTGATGCCGCGGTAGTAAAGCTCGCCTTCGCAGGGCGCGCTCCTGCCATCCACTTCTTTGGAGGAAATGATTTCGGATATCTCGGTGAGACCGGTCAAAACGCCTTTTCCATTGATGTCCCGCAGGCCACGCTTCACATCATATTTCGTATATAAGTCGGTATCGATGGTACTGTGGCTGCGGCAAAGCTCCGTTAGTCCCTGAATTTCCGGAGTAATCGAAAAAAAATCGTCATTCGCATTCCTGACCATATTACACCTCTCCTTTTTCTGTAAAAATCACGGCAATTGGATTCATTTCACTCTATTTTTATGGATTAAGAACATCATACCTTATATGTTTTGGGGAATTTTGTTGAGAATTCTGTTAACGATTCGAATGGAGGACTTAAATTCCTCATAATCCTTTTCATCAAAGCTCTTCAAAACCCCATTGAACGAGTCTACAAATTTTTCTCTGCCATATTTGATATACTGTGCCGTTTCCTCCGAGACGGAAATGTGAATCTTTCGCCTGTCTCTAATGTCGAAGCTGCGGACGATATGACCCTGCTCATACAGTTTTTCGATCATTCTGCTCATCTGCTGCGGCGGACAGTGCAGCGCCGCAGCAAGCTCGCTCATCGTCATAGGGCCGCTGGTACTTAAAACACAAAGAGCGTGGATTTGCGCGCTGGTAAATTCATCCTTAAAATAATCCTCAAACGGCTTAGACAGCTTATGATAAACAAAGACCATAAAATGAAATATATCTTCATCCCTTTGGGCAGCCTGATCTTTTTCCATCCACATCACCTTAGTTAACTTTTCA
>JAEZWL010000213.1 GCA_023420245.1 Bacillota bacterium
ATACAGCCGTACATGGCAATCTGCATGGCGGGCAGGTCAAACTGTACGATTTTTTCTGCCTTCAGAGAGAAATTCATCAGGTTATCGTTGGCTCGCTTAAACTTTTCTTTTTCGTAATTGGAGCGGACAAAAGCCTTTACGACACGGATGGCGATGAGGTTTTCCTGAACCGAACCGTTCATCTCATCATATTTATCAAACATTTCGCGGAATTTAGGAAACGCCACGGCAATAACGCCAATGAGGATGATAGCCAAAAAAGGGATTGCCACATAAAAAACGCTGACCAAACTGGAATTGATCTGATAAGCCATGATGGTTGCGCTCACCAGCATAACGGGAGCACGGATCATCAGGCGAATCACCAGCATAAAAGCGTTTTGCAGGTTTGTAACATCCGTTGTGAGTCTTGTTACCAGAGACGCAGAGCTGAATTTATCAATATTGGAAAATGAGTACTCCTGTACCTTTCCAAATAAATGGCGTCGGATTTCGCTGCCAAAGCCCATACCGGCAATGGAACCGAAGCGGGCGGAAATAATACCAAAGGTCAGAGAAATCAGCGCGACCAGGGTCATCATTCCCCCGACCCGAATCACATAGCCGATATCCTTGCCCGGAATCCCGTTGTCCACAATATCTGCCATAAAAATGGGAATTCGGACCTCCAGCATAACCTCGATGATAACCGTTAAAGGGGTCAGCAAAGTAGCCAACCAATATTTGCGCATCGATGGCGCAAACGCTTTCAGCATTTATTTTCTCCTTTCTGTTCGAAGAGACGATTTTTCTCTGCAGTCATCGTGTCGATTAAGGCAAACATGGTTTTATCCTTAAATTCGTCGGACTCCAGATTTTGGGTCATTCGGTTAAGATAGTAATAGAACTGTTTACATTCATCCTGAGTGAAGCCTTCAAACATCCGCCGGTTAATCGTGTTGAACGCGGCAGCGGCCCTTCGCGATATTTCATTTCCCTTTTCCGTCGCGGAAAGCCGGTTGCATCTTAAATCCCCCTCATCGGCTGTTTTTTGGATCAGTCCGCTTTTCTGCATACGCTTGACCGAGGTTGCGATTGACGGCGCAGATACCTGCAAAAAATCGGCCAGCTGCTTTTGCGTGCAGTTTTCATGGGAGGAAATATACTGCAATATCGGAATTTGACCAGAATACACCCCGTATTCCGCCGCCGCGCGGTGAATGTAGATGCGGTGCAGAATATTAAGCTCGCCAATGCGCTTCGTGATATCACGGTAAATCATTTCCATAAACCCTTCTCCTTGCTTCAAAAATTCCCGCATTCACGGTGCGGGGCTGTGAGAAGCGAACTCTTACAGAGGCTTCAAATTAATTAACCGATTAACAATTAACCAGTTAATTAACCCAGTTTAATACAGATCTTCTTCTAAGTCAATAACAATTTATTATTTTTGTAAAACTATCCATATAAAGGCAGGAAGAGACGCACCGGTTTTTAAAATATCTTCCATTGACAATTTTATATAATAAGTTTATAATTTCGCTAAGTATTTAATATTTTTAGCAAAACAAAGAGGTTATTGCAAAATTTGACTGGAATTCTGCAATTACCTCCCGTTTTATTTTCATCTGAAATTATTTTCTATGTACATCCGCGTAGGACGCGGATGTACATGAAAGGGGTATTGTTTTCATGAAGAAGTCAAAAAGAATTCTGTCACTGGCATTATGCGCTGTTCTCTCTGCCGGTATGGTCGCAATTGCGGGCTGTTCCCAAGGTGCAGGTGCGTCGGGTAATTCCGCCGCGCCCGCTGCAAACGGTGCGGCTGCTTCCTCCGGCGTGAACGGAAGCAAAAAAGTACTGAAGGTCGGAATGGAGTGCAATTACGCACCGTATAACTGGACCCAGGCCGACAACAGCAATAACGCGGTTCCGATTTCCAACAGCTCCGGCGAATACGCGAACGGCTTCGACGTAATGATGGCAAAGAAAATTGCGGATTCTATCGGCTACGAGCTTCAAATCGTTAAAACCGAATGGGACGGTCTTGCCCCCGGTGTTGCTTCCGGCAAGTTGAATGCCGTTATCGCAGGGATGAGCATTACGCAGGATCGCCTGAAAACTGTCGATTTTACAGACCCTTATTACAAGGCCACCATTTTCGCCATGGTAAAAAAGGACAGTAAATACGCATCCGCGAAGGGTGTGGCTGATTTAAAGGGCGCGAAATGCACCTCGCAGCAGAATACCATCTGGTACGATATGCTCAAGCAGATTCCCGAGGCAAATATCCAGCCCGCTATGAAAACAGTGCCCTCCCTCATCGTGGCGCTCTCTTCCGGAAAAACCGACGTTTTTGTGACGGACAAGCCTACGGCCATGGGCGCAACCTACACCAACAAGGATCTGGTTATGCTTGATTTCTCCGCCGGCAGCGATGATTTTAAAGCCTCCGACGAGGATGTAAACCTCGGTATTGCCGTTTCAAAGCAGACTCCTGAGCTAAAGGATGCCATGAACGGCGCCCTTACAAAAATTTCTCAGGCAGATCGCGATAAAATCATGGAAGAGGCTATTAAGGTTCAGCCTTCCGCACAATAAACGGTCAAAGACAAGATAAATAAGGAGAGAGTTGTAATCTATGAATCCTAGCGATTCCGATTTTTTCGGCTGGGTATTGTTATTACTGAATAAATACGGCACCATTTTTCTGCACGGCGCCGAAAGCACGATTATACTGGCACTGGTCGGTACCCTGATCGGGTGTATCATCGGTATTCTGGTCGGCGTGCTGAGAACCATCCCTGTCGGTACAAACGCGAATCCGGTTGTGAAAATACTCAACCGGATTATGCAGTTTATTTTGGCGGCATACATAGAAATCTTCCGCGGCACACCGATGATCGTGCAGGCAATGGTGGTTTATTACGGCTCCATGCAGCTGTTTAAGCTTGATATGAGCCCGATGACAGCCGGTTTTTTGGTTGTTTCGATTAATACCGGCGCCTATATGGCGGAAACCGTGCGCGGCGGTATCGATTCGATTAGCATTGGTCAAACCGAAGCCGCGAAGGCAATCGGTATGACGCACTGGCAGACAATGGTCAGCGTTATCATGCCGCAGACCATTCGGAATATCCTGCCCCAGATTGGCAACAACCTGATTATCAACATAAAGGATACCTCTGTTTTGAACGTCATCAGCGTAACGGAGCTTTATTTCTCTGGCAATTCAGCCGCCGGCGCGTATTTACGGTACTTTGAGGTATTCTTCATTATCAGCGTGATTTACTTTATTATGACATTTACCTGTTCCCGCCTGCTGCGCTGGCTGGAGCATAAAATTGACGGTTCCAGCTACTATTCGCTTGTAAAGAGCGACATGATGGCAGACCCCTGCGGTCATAATCCCGTCAAGGCGCAAGGAGGTCACGGAACATGGAAGAAGTAAACTCCCCCATTCTCCAAATTCGCCACCTGAGCAAACGGTTCGGGAATAATCCGGTTTTGAAGGATATCGATTTTGAAACCAACCACAAGGATGTTATTTGTATTATCGGTGCCTCCGGCTCCGGCAAATCGACACTTCTTCGCTGCGTGAATATGCTGGAAACCCCAACCTCCGGCGAGATTCTTTTCCACGGAAAAAACATTATGGATAAGGGCAGCAACATCAACGAGTACCGTTCCAAGGTCGGCATGGTTTTTCAGTCCTTTAACCTTTTTAATAATATGACCGTTCTGCAAAACTGCATGGCGGGTACGACAAAGGTACTGAAAAAGGACAAAAATACAGCGCATGAAACCGCGCTGAAATACCTGGCAAAGGTCGGTATGGCGGAATATATTAATGCAAAGCCGCATCAGCTTTCCGGCGGACAGCAGCAGCGCGTCGCGATTGCGCGCGCTCTCGCGATGGAGCCCGAGGTTCTTCTGTTCGATGAGCCAACCAGCGCGCTTGACCCCCAGATGGTCGGCGAAGTGCTCACAGTAATGCGCGATTTGGCAAAGGAAGGCATGACGATGGTCATCGTCACCCACGAAATGGCTTTTGCGCGTGATGTTTCCTCCCGCGTGGTATTCATGAAGGACGGTGTGGTTGCCGAAGAGGGCAAGCCGCAGGATCTGTTCAACAACCCGCAGCAGGAAGCGACGAAGGAATTCCTTTCCAGATTCATAAATCAATAAGATAGTCAAAGCCCCTGCATCGCTTGATGCAGGGGCTTTGAAACGAAAAGGAACTCCACTCGAGTTCCTTTTTATGTTATCTTATTTTCTTGTTAAGATTCCTTTCACCATAGCAATCTCATCCCTGTTCGGAATAAGAAGCCTGTGAAACGGTGTTTTGGTAAAGACACAGAAGATGATGATGGAGGATAAGCCCTGCAATGTCAGTGTGATCGCGGTGGCGGCGGCGACTCCGTTGATTCCCATGATTGGAACCAGCAGGATACTGAACAGCAGGTTTGCAACAATGCCCAAAGCCGTGGGGATAATATTCAGCTCGGGGCGACCGTAAGCGGCAATAGAATTGTTGAGCACCTTCGCATACGAAATAAACACGGAACCGATTATCAGATATCTTAAAGGCTCTAAAGCGCCGATATATATCGGGAAGATTTTCGGGACAAAGAAATCCGCAACCCAAACCAAAAGAAGCGCCGAAACCAGTGTGATGTAAGTAACCAGCTTGGAGGAAATCAGGGTCAGCTTCAGCTTATCGCTCTTTTCCTTCATGGCGGCAATCCGGCTCATGATTACCATACTGACCGCGTCGGGAATAATCCACACCTGCTGCATCATGGTGACCGATGTGTTATAAACGCCGAATTCGCTCACGCTATACCCCCCCTGAACAACATAGCTCCCGAAATTCGAGTTCAGGTAGTTCATGATATTGCTGACATGAGCTTTCAGGCTGTATTTCATGATACTGGAGGTATGATCGGGGATATTATCCTCCTCGGCCGGCTGGGGCATTGGGCCGCTCCAGCGCTTTATGCTGTATAAAGCCAGTAGAATCATTGCCAGTGAAATCGCGATGGTCGCCCAGACCCACAGAGCGGCGGACGGATGCAGAAATATCGTAACAGCCAATGCAAACACAAGAAATCGCTGAATCAGTACAACCATGTTATAAGAGCGGAATTTGTTCTCGCCGCGCAATACGGCAATGCTGTTGTTCAAGACCACAGAGCTTACTCCGTAAACCACCATGGCTACCAGATAGAGCGGAGGAATATTCTGGAAGGAAGGTGTGTTTTTCATTACCAAAAGAACCGCGGTTCCAATTAGAACAATAGCAACTGAAATCCATAGGGTCAGCTTCTTGATCGCCGCCCGGGTGTTTTGAATTTTATACCGCGAGACATAGTAGATGATGGCGGAATTAACGCTTAATCCAAGAATGGTAGAGAAACCGCCGCCCCAAAGCTGCACGGTATTATAAAGCCCCTTTACGGAAGAGCCTACACGGTTCAGCACCAGCAGGCTGGCTACCAGACTTAAAATGGAACCAAATGCGTTGGTTCCGAATGTATCGAGTGAATCGCGAATAATGGAACTTCGAACTTTTTTTTCCTTCATTTACTCTATACTCCAATTTTATTATTACTGAAAAACATGAAGTATATTATATCACCTTCATTTTAAGATAACAAGAAATTCATTGCCAGGCTATGGAGAAAAATATGGAGCCGGGTGGATGTTCGCATCTCCCGACTCCATATTCCTGTTTTTAATTGCAAAGTAACGTTTGATTCCGCACCTGCTAATTCTTCAGCTTTCCCTGAACATGATTTTTGACCAGCGCCTTGCGGACGGCCAGAAACAGCGGAATGGAAACTACGTCGGCGATGACCGCGTTCGTCAGGGTCGTTGCCGCTTTGATTGCAATTTTCGCGTTGATAACCGGAAGCGCCGAACCGATCAGCAGTTCCTTTGCATAGGAATAGCCAAGGTACAACGCGCAGTAGGTCAGCGAACCGCAAACCGCCGCAATAATCAGCCGAGATAGCTTGCTTGCCGTTTTATCGCCGCCGTAAGCGATAATGCCGCAGACAAAAGCCATCAGGAAT
>JAEZWL010000040.1 GCA_023420245.1 Bacillota bacterium
ACCAACGCCGATATCACCGGCAGGGACATCCACATTTGGGCCAATATAGCGGTACAGCTCCGTCATAAAGCTCTGGCAGAAAGCCATAACCTCGCGGTCTGATTTTCCCTTCGGATCAAAATCCGAGCCACCTTTGGCTCCGCCGATAGGCAATCCTGTCAGAGAATTCTTAAAGATCTGCTCAAAGCCGAGAAATTTCAGAATACTGAAATTTACCGAAGGATGAAAGCGCAAACCGCCTTTATAGGGGCCAATCGCATTATTGAACTGAATACGATAACCGCAGTTGACTCTGGTACGACCGCTGTCATCTACCCAAGCAACCCGGAATCTATGCTGACTGTCGGGCTCGGTCAGCCTTTCTAAAATACCGGCCTCGCGATACCGCGGCGATTTTTCAAACACAGGCGCCAACGATTGTAAAACGGTTGTAGCTGCCTCGATAAACTCCGGTTGGTTTGGATTTTTGCGAACTAGCTCCTCCAGTTGATCCTCGACATAAGACATTAATAAATCCCCCTAAATAAAACTTATTAGAGATAGTGAATAAGACTATCAATATTTATTTAACATATTATCACGTAGAATCGATGAAATCAACACAAAAACTTAAAATAATTCATTTTTCGTAAGCCTTTTTTTATTTAATGAAAGTTTGGAGGTTTACTGAAAAAGGGTATGTGTTTTATGAACACCAACCCACCCCCAGAAACAGACGGTAAATCAGCGCATTGCCTGAATATGGAGAACCCCCGGCATAACCGGGGGTTCTCCATATTCAGATTGAAATCACATGTGCCAAATCATAGAGCTTTTTATCAAAGATTCTCTTCATATCCAAGGCTTTGGAAATATCAAGGTCAACAATTTTTCCATCGCGCATAACGACTACGCGGTTGCTCTTGCCGCTAAACAGCAGCTCCGCAGCACAATAACCCATTTCACTGCCGACAACACGATCGCGAACCGTTGGAGAACCGCCGCGCTGTACGTGACCGAGAACCGTCGCTCTGGTTTCAATTCCGGTAGCCGCTTCAATGTCTTTCGCAAGCTTATCAACGCCGCCGACACCCTCCGCAACCACAATTATAAAATGCTTTTTGCCGGTTTTCTGTGTAAACTGCATTCTTTCAATAATATCCCTCTGGAAATCGTAAGGGACTTCCGGAACCAAAATAGAGGTCGCGCCGACCGCGATACCGGTCTGCAACGCCAAATCACCGCAGCGTCTGCCCATAACCTCAACCACACTGCAGCGGTCGTGGGATTCGGTTGTATCGCGCAGACGGTCAACCATCTCTACCGCGGTATTCATTGCGGTATCGTAGCCAATTGTATAGTCACTGGATGCAATGTCGTTATCAATTGTGCCCGGTACGCCGATGCATGGAATTCCTGCTCCTGTCAAATCTCTGGCACCGCGGAAGGAGCCGTCGCCGCCGATTACCACAACACCTTCGATTCCAAGCTTACGGCAATTTTCCGCCGCTTTCTGAACACCGGCCGCCGTGTTGAATTCGGGGCTGCGGGCAGTAAACAAAGCGGTTCCGCCATGGTGGATAATATCGGATACGCTTCTTAAATTCATTTCAAAAACGTCTCCGTTTAAAAGACCGTTATAGCCCCTGCGAACTCCCATTACGCGCATGCCGTAAGAAATTCCAGCTCTTACAACCGCCCTAACCGCAGCGTTCATTCCCGGAGCGTCACCTCCGCTGGTCAAAACAGCGATAGTTTTCGTACTCATTTGTTCGTCCCCCTAAAGAAATTATATCAATACATATATTATAACACATTATAATATATATCGCCGATAATAATCAACATCGAAACATGGATTTTTGTCTCACCTATATGGATTTTTGTTTCAGTCGGTCTAAACTACCGCAACATTATTCTCACCAAGAAGCCTAACCAGCTCCCGGATCAGGCTGTCGTTGACACTGACGCTCATAGAAGCCGGCGCGCGCAGAAGTTTTTTGGTATCCTGAAAGTATAAATACAATTGTGTGGTACCATCAAATATTGCCAAATATTGCATCGCCTTTTTATATTCCCTGCTGTCTTCGCCGGGAAGCTTTAAATACAGCCCGGGGCGAGCCGCCTTCTTATGCCCTTCTTCCTCCGCATGTTGCACCGCGGACAGAGAAGGAACTGACCCTGCCGTTTCACAAATCAGTTTCGCGTCTTCGTCTTCGCGAAGGCTGATTCTTCCAAACAGCTTTACAATCCGTCCTTCCGAAAACCAATCCGCGTACTGAGAGAGAATTTTGGGGAAAGCCAGCACTTCCATCGAACCATACATATCCTCAAGCGTTACAAACGCCATCGTGCTGTTGCTTTTGGTAACCTTCATCTTGATGGAAGAAATGATTCCCAGGAGCGTAACCGTGTCGCCGTCATGGAAACGGCCCTGCTCCTCCCGGACATCCTCCAGAATTTCTCCCGTTTTGCTCGCGTGGATTTTATCGTAGCAATCCAGATACTCCGCCATCGGGTGACCGGAAAGATACATCCCGGTTACTTCCTTTTCCATGGCGAGCTTGTCCGTCAGATTAAAATCCTGCATATCCGCGATGGCGAATTCATCCTCCTGTGACTGCGCCGCATTTTCAAAAAAGCCCATCTGTCCTTCCACATTACGCCTTTTATCATCATCCAGATGATCCATAACTCCGGCGGAACTGGTAAACATCTGACGGCGGTTATAGCCGAGCTGGTCGAGAGCACCGCATTTAACGAGGCTTTCCAGAGTACGGCGGTTCAATTCGCCATACATTCGTTTGCAAAAGCTGTAAAAAGAGATGAATTTCCCGTTTTCCGAACGCTCCTGCAGCAGGCGGGTGATGAAGCCTTTGCCAAGGTTCCGCACGGCAAGAAGCCCGAACCGAATATCCTTTTCCGACACATTAAAGCCAAGACCGCTTTCGTTCACATGGGGCGGCAGAACGCGGATTCCCAAACGCAGGCACTCGGCGATATAAGCCGATAGCTTGCTGTTAAAATCGAGTACGCTCGTCAGCAGAGCGGCCATATATTCGCGCGGATAGTAGCATTTGAGCCACGCGGTCTGATAGCTGATCAGAGCATAGGCGGCGGCATGGGATTTGTTAAAGGCGTAGGAAGCAAAGCTTGCCATTTCGCCGTAGATTGCCTTGGCGGTCGGTTCATCCACCCCGCGGCGGATACAGCCCTCCACCTCCACTTCCCCATTTTCATTGGTCAGACCGTAGATAAAGATTTGACTCTCCCGTTCCATGACCTCGGCTTTTTTCTTGCTCATGGCGCGGCGGACAATATCCGCGCGTCCGAGCGAATAGCCGGCAAGCTTTTGGAAGATCTGCATGACCTGCTCCTGATAAACAATACAGCCGTAGGTAACATCCAGAATATCCCTCAGAAGCGGGTGACGGTAGGTAACCTTCTCGGGATGGTGGCGGTTTTCGATATAACGGGGGATAGATTCCATCGGACCCGGGCGGTAAAGGGAATTGACCGCGATCAGATCCTCCAAACGTTCCGGTCCAAGCTGCATGAGAACGCTGCGCATACCGCCGGATTCAAACTGAAAAATGCCGTCTGTAGCGCCGGTTGCCAGCATGCGGTATATTTTTGGGTCATCCGTCTGGATGTCTTCAATTCGAAACCCCGGATTTCTTTCCGCAATCATTTCCTGCGCGTACCGGATTACAGAAAGATTTCGCAGACCGAGAAAATCCATTTTCAGCAGCCCAAGCTCTTCCAGTGTGGTCATGGTATACTGTGTAACAACAGAATCATTGTTTTTCGCCAGGGGCACGTATTCGGCGACCGGCTGATCCGTGATGACGACCCCCGCCGCATGGGTAGAGGCATTGCGCGGCATCCCCTCGAGCTTGCGCGCCATATCGATCAGCTCATGAACCTGAGGATCGGTATCATACCGCTGTTTCAACTCAGTGGAAGCGATTAAAGCCTTTTCCAATGTAATATTCGGTTCTGTGGGCACCAGCTTTGCAATGCCGTCCACCGCCGCATACGGCACCGCCATCGCACGTCCGACGTCCCGAATAGAACCGCGCGCCGCCATTGTTCCGAATGTGACAATCTGGGCAACATGGTCGGCGCCGTATTTGCGTATCACATACTCGATCATTTCCTGACGGCGCTCGTCGGAAAAATCGATATCGAAGTCCGGCATGCTGACGCGCTCCGGGTTCAGGAAACGTTCAAACAGCAGGTTATACTGGATCGGGTCGATGCCGGTAATCCCAATGCAGTAGGCGGCAAGACTTCCGGCGCCGGAGCCTCTGCCCGGTCCTACGG
>JAEZWL010000051.1 GCA_023420245.1 Bacillota bacterium
CGTGGTCAAGCTCCTTGTAATCCGGGTTCTTGTTGCTGATGCTCTCCAGATAAATGGAAATCGGAATACCGCCGTTGCTGGTGAGGGACCACGTAATCATTGCGGAGTCGCCGTGCTCGCCCAGTACATATGCATGAACGTTCATCGGGCTGACGCCAACATTGCTGGCAATCATCTCGCGCAGACGGGCAGTATCCAGCAGGGTGCCGGAGCCGAATACGCGGGATTCCGGAAGACCGGTTGTTTTCAAGATGGTGTAGGTGATGATATCGACCGGGTTGCTCACCACGACATAGATTGCGTTCGGGGCGTATTTCATTGCCTGCGGCATTACGCTCTTAATGATGTTTACATTGCCCTGTGCGAGGTCGATTCTTGTCTGACCGGGTTTGCGGGCGCTGCCGAGGGTTACGACGACAATGTCGGAATCCTTGATGTCCGCGTAGTCGCCGGAGTAGATGTTAACCGGCGGGCAGAGAGCCGTACCCTGGATAATATCCATTGCCTCGCCCTTTGCTTTATCCTTGTTAATATCAACAAGGACAATCTCCGAAGCCATACCGTCCAGAGTGAGGGTGTAGGCGATGGTAGCGCCGACGTTGCCCGCACCGAGAATACTGATTTTTGTTCCTTTTTCCATGACTAATCACTTCTCCTATACTTCTTTTTCTATGTGAATTTTGCGTGCCCTTACATTTTTGGAAAGGAGTCCTTCGCGAAAAGCCGCAAGAGCGGCGGCCCTGCCCGCAAAAGCCGGTTTCAGGAATGTGAAAGATGCACGAAAGCAAAATTGCCGAAAGGGATAGGGACTATTCTTCGTCCGCCATGCGGTATCCGACGCCGACCTCTGTTAGAATGTATTTCGGCTCGGCTGGGTTTTTTTCGATTTTTCTGCGGATATTCGCCATATTGACGCGCAGAATCTGGTGGTCATCCTGAGCATAATTTCCCCACACCTGATTCAATATATAAGCGTAGGTCAAAACAAGACCAGCGTGTTTGCAAATTAAAGAAACTATTTTAAATTCGATCTGTGTCAGGTGTACGTCGTGCCCGTCAACCGTGACCACGCGCTTGCCAAGGTCAAGGGTGAGGTCGCCCCGCACAAACAGACCGTCGGAAAAATCCTCGCCGGTTTCCATTTTAATGCTGTGGCGCACCGCCGTGCGGATGCGTGCCAGCAGCTCGGAAGAGCCGAACGGCTTCGTAATATAATCATCGGCGCCCAGATCAAGCGCCTGCACCTTGTCTTTTTCATTTCCGCGTGCCGAAACCACGATAATCGGTCCCGTAAACCAGCTTCTTGCCTGCTTTAATACCTCAAGACCGTCCATATCCGGCATTCCGAGGTCAAGAAGAATGATGTCGGGGCAGTAGGAGGAGATCATGGAAAGAGCGGAGGAGCTTGTCTGCGCCTTCAAGGTTTTATAACCGTTGGCGGCGAGAATGGTCGACATAAAATTGCTGATCGCGGCTTCGTCTTCCACAATTAAAACGGTTGCCTTACTGCTCATTTGGTTCAGCCTCCTCTAACGGCAGAAGAAAGATAAAGGTCGCCCCGGATTGAGAATCCTTCCGGTTTCCGGCGAACATCTGCCCGCCGTGCGCTTTGACAATAGACATGCAGATGGAAAGACCGATTCCGGCTCCCCGGGAGGAATCGCTGCTTTTGGCCTGATCGGTCGGATAACCGTCAAAAAGATGGTGCATTTCTTCCTTTGGAATTCCCTTGCCGTGGTCGCTGACGCAAAAAACCGCCAGACGGTCTCGCACGGTTACCGCGAGCTCAACCGGCAGGTCTTTTCCCGCGTGATAGATAGCGTTTTCCAAAAGATTAATGATGACCTGCTCGATCAGCGTCGCGTCCATGGGAACCATCAGAAAATCATCCGGTACGGTAACATGGATGCCGACCTCCGGGAAACGGCTTCGGACCCGGCTGACAGCTCCGGCAACAATTTCCTCCGCAGCCTCCGGCTGTTTTTTCAGCCTGGCCGGTCCGTTGGAGATTCGGGTGACGGACAACAGGTTTTCCACCATGCGGATAAGCCATCCGGCTTCTTCGTGGATGTCGCTGATCAGCTTGTCGTGCGTTTCCGCGCTGATCCGGTCTTTATTTTCCAAAATGGCAGAGCTGGCGCCGATAATGCTGGTGAGCGGAGTCCGCAGGTCGTGCGAGACGGAGCGAAGGAGATTGGTACGCATTTTTTCCTTTTCCGCTTCCACCACAATGTCCTGCTGTTCGTCCGAAAGCCTTTGGCGTTCCAGCGCGAGAGCTGCCTGTGAGATAATCATATTAATAAAGGTAAGCTTGTTTTCCTCCGGCTGTTCGTCCTTCTCGAAAAACAGACCGGCAACCCCGAGCATCTGCCCCTGCGCGATAACAGGAAGATAAAGCCCGTTGGTACCGCTGCTGCCGGGCGTTCCCGCGCCCGCGCGCTTCCGGCTTAAAAAAACCTCGTGCACCACGTCTTTTTCGTGGGTGGATTGCAGCATATATTCGTGGCGGCTGGTCACACTTTTTATCACGCCGGTTCCGCCTTCCAGAGGGTCTTCGGTGTAAAAGACGACGGTTCTTTGGGAAAATTGATAAAGATACTCCAGCGTAAGCATTTCAATCTTTTTTACGCCGCTTGCCGAAAGAAGCTTTTTGTTAAACTCGTAAAGATGCTCGGTACGCTTTTCGCGCTGGGCAGAAAGCCGCGCCTGTTCCTTAATCTGAACGGTCAGTGTGCTGGTGACCAGCGATACGACAAGCATTCCCAAAAACGTCAGCGGGTAACCGGTAACCTCCACAAGGAACGTGTGGTAGGGAAAGGTAAAAAAGAAGCTTTTCAGAACCACGCTCGCTGCCGAGGAAACCACGCCCCAGAAATAGCCCGCCGTGCTCCGGGAGGTCATCACAACCGCGAGCACATAAATAACCCCCACGATGTCGTAGCTTGCGGTAATTTTCACGACAAGAAAAGAAACAAGGGTGGCAGCCGCAAGGAGCAGAAGCGTTTTGAACAGGTCCTTCAGGAAATAAAACGGGAAACCCTTTCGTTCTTTTTTCAGAATCCTTTTATCCGGTTTCATGTTTTGTCCCTTCCTGCCGTACAATCGCTTTTGGAGCATCAAGAATCAAACTTATTCTTAATAACAAAAAAGGAAAAGAGCTGAAGAAAAGGGAGGATTTCGTAAGAGAAAAATGGCATGCTGATAAACATTTAACGAGAAAATCGAAATTCTACCCATTATAAAACTTTAGGATGTATTATAGCACGAACCCTATCACATTTAAAGTAGTTTACCAAAATATAAACGATGTTTTTTAATTTTTTTTCGGCGCGGCGCTGAAAAAATTAAAATAAATATTGAGTTGAACACATAAGCAAAACGGAAAAAAGCAGAGAAAACACGAGAATTTCGGAATATTTTCAGAAGCCGTTTCAATTAATGCGGAAATATTCAGATTTAAGGCAAAAAACATTGACATAACAGTAATTTTATCGTAATATTGAGTTCGTTCAAATAAATAAGAAGGGTCGTGATGATCGGGTTGGAAAATAAGCTGAAATTATACGGCTTTAACAACCTCACAAAAACACTTAGCTTCAACATCTACGATGTTTGCTATGCAAAAAGTGAGCGAGAGCAGAAGGATTATATTGCTTATGTCGATGAGCAGTACAACTCCGAGCGGTTAACCAATATTCTGTGCGATGTTACGGAAATCATCGGGGCGCATGTACTGAATGTCAGTAAACAGGATTACGAGCCCCAGGGGGCGAGCGTCACCCTGCTGATTACCGAGGAGGCCCTGCCCGTCACGGTAATCGACGCTTCGTGCAACCACGGTGAAATCGGCATTCTCCAAACAAGGAAAAATGTGGTCGGTCATTTGGACAAGAGCCACGTAACCGTGCATACCTACCCGGAGTATCATCCGGACAACTCCATAGCTACTTTTCGCGTGGATATAGACGTTGCGACCTGCGGGCAGGTATCTCCGCTGAACGCGCTGAACTATTTAATCTCGAGCTTTGATTCGGATATTATTACCGCAGACTACCGGGTTCGCGGATTTACCTGAAATGTTGAGGGCAAAAAGCTGTTTATCGAACATCAGATTACCTCGATTCAGGATTATATAGACGACGCGACGCTGAAAAAATACGACGCGATCGATATCAACGTTTATCAGGCGAACCTGTTCCATACAAAAATGCTGATTAAGGAGATTAAGCTGCAAAACTATCTGTTCAACACGGATGTCTATGAGCTTCCCCCGAAGGAAAGGCTTCGCATTTCCGACAGCCTCCGCCGCGAAATGATTGAGATTTTCAGCGGTACCAATATTTACGACGGAGAGGGGTGAGCGCGGCATGAAGCCATTGACGCAGGAACGGGCGCCGGTTTACGAGGCGCTTGAGAAATACAAGGAAATGCGGGTGGTTCCTTTTGACGTGCCCGGACATAAACGCGGAAAGGGTAACCCGGAGCTGACGAAATTTCTGGGGAGCCAGTGCCTTACCGGCGACGTCAACTCGATGAAGCCGCTGGTTAACCTGTGCCATCCGGTATCCGTCATCCGCGATGCGGAGCTGCTGGCGGCGCGGGCCTTCGG
>JAEZWL010000164.1 GCA_023420245.1 Bacillota bacterium
GAAGACCAAATATCGCTCAAGGAGTACATGGACCCGTTTACGGGCAGTAAGAATACAAAGGCATAAAAACAGGCCGCTTTAGCGGCGGCCTGTGGACGATTATGCGGTTGGCAAATCTTTTCGATGCGCCTTAAGGCGCTGCTAGTAATATGCCCTTCCAGGGCTAGTGCATACCACCACTTCAGTGGTGGTCATGATTTTTGCCCTTCAGTTGTGAAAGCGGATTATCTGCAAACAAATTATTTCTTCTTCCGAACCGGTGTCCAAACTTCGCTGTAAGCGTAATCCTTCTTATGCTTATCCATTTTTGAAAATGAAAAAGCAGGGATGTTGATGACCTCATAATCGGAAACCGGTAGCCATTCAGAGTAGACTCGTGCCATGGTACTTTGCAGGGTGGCAGGAAACGGCCCCTCATTCGAGAAAACTGCCCAAGTGCAGGCTTCTACAGGAACTTTCACCAATTGGTTACTTACGTCCTCTTTAGTGGTCAATACACCAATCAGATGAGTTAGCTCGCCTTCTTCTTTCAAGAATCCGGCGTCTGCTTCATAAGAGGCGTTGACGATTTGATGAGGTTCCATGTTTTGCAGTGCGTGCATTTCATTTCTTTGTTCTTCCGTAATGCTCATTGCAAGCTCTACAATAGCATTGTTGATGCCCTCAAATTGCATGGGAACTCGCTTGCTTACACCAACTAGATAAAACGCTGGTTTTTCTTCAATTCTACATTCCATCGTATTTCCTCCTTTGGTTGTGATGATAAATGAAAGTTTAGGGAAAGGCTTGCTGATTCTTTTTTTGATTACTTCCGAGGGCAAAAAGCAGCTCCATTTTTTGAATGCCCGGGCAAAGCCGTCCATTGACCGGTAGCCATATTTGTATGCAATGTCTGTGACTTTTTCTCCCATCAGCAAATCTTTGTTGGCTTCTGACAATCTCCTGCTTTTTATATACTCACTCAACGTCATTCCAGCGAGATAAAAGAATACCGTCCTAAAGTGGTAGTCAGAGATCCCAACATATTTAGAGATTTCTTCCAGAGTCAGTTCATCAGTCAAATGTTCCTCAATATAATCAATGGCACGGTTTAGTTCCTGCAGCATAGCCTTTCCTCCTTTCGCTTCTACATCATATCAAAGTTGGTTTGGCATTGCTCGACTTTTAAATTCAAAAAACATCGAATCTCAGAGCAAACTATCTAGTCGTAAGCTTTCCCACCGTAGCTTAACCACTAATTACAATTATACAGCATATCTTCTTTTGGTGTCATTTTCCGCTTTACTTTTCGCTCTAATTGAATACAATAAGAACAAATGTTTCGAACGATTGTTCTTAATTGAGGTGAAAAAGTGGAGCGGGTGATCTTGCATATCGACCAGAACAATTTTTATGCCAGCGTGGAATGCCTGTACAATCCGGCACTGCGGGATAAACCGGTGGCGGTCGGCGGCGACGTGGAGCAACGGCACGGAATTGTCCTGGCGAAAAATATGATTGCGAAGCGGTTCGGCGTCAAGACCGGCGAGGTGCTCTGGCAGGAGCGTCTTAATTGTCCCGATATTGTATTTGTCCCGCCGCACTTTGACCGTTATCTGCGATTCTCTAAACTGGCTAAAGAAATCTATCTGCAATACACCGACCAGGTAGAGTCATTTGGATTGGATGAGTGCTGGCTTGACATAGGAGAACGAATGGTATTAATATCATTGTAAATGTTTATGGATAATTTCGACGATATAGCGACTCTTAATGATGGAGCTAGTCAAGCGCAAGCCAATATTATAAGACAAGACAGGCAGCGTGTGCGCATGCCACCTGGCTGTCTTTTTGGATTTCGCATAATGTTTACACTATGAGAAGAAGGTAGTTCATTTATTTTTAGGAGATTTTTACATGGATGAAAGAATAAAGAAAGCAATTATCAATTTACAAAAGAACAATATGGCAGGCTTCTACGTTGAAAGCAGACAGGAATTGCTTTCTCTGCTTTCTACACTGCTTGCCAAGGGCGAAAAGATTGGCTGTGGGGATTCCAATACATTAGAAGAAACTGGTGTATTCGAATATCTCCGAAATGGAAGATATACTTTTTATGACAAACACCAGCAAAGCTTAACTTCCGAGGATAAACGAAAACTATATCTCAATAATTTTGACGCAGATACATTTTTTACGGGGACAAATGCTGTTACCGTGGATGGTAAGCTGTTTAACATTGACGGAAACGGCAGCCGCGTTGCTCCTATGATTTACGGGCCAAGGCAGGTCATTGTTGTCGTTGGCATAAATAAATTAGTGGATACCGTGGAAGATGCTATCCAGCGCACAAGACAAATTGCAGCTCCATTGGATGCGAAAAGGCTTAATAAAAATACTCCATGTGTAAAACTTGGCAGGTGTATTGACTGCAAACATGAACAGCGCATCTGTAATGATTTTGTCTTAATAGCACGGCAGTTTTCAAAGGATAGAATTAAAGTGATTTTTATAAATGGAGATTATGGTTATTAATAGATGTCCCATTATGAGCAGCTCGAGCAACAGCAGGTGCTATGTGAGTTTCGCGTAATGTTTATATGGTTAAGACCAAAGGCTCCCTTGCATTATTGTTGCACAAACATTGCTACACATAAAAGATATTCCCTTATTATTAATGCGTTTTTATAATTTATTGCAAGAAGGTGGCAGCCTTCTGATCATTGACTATGACAAAACAGAAGAAGTCGTTTCCAATGACGTGCATAACGGATTTGAGCAGCAAGAATTGGTAGATGCTGTGAAAAAAGCAGGTTTTTCTAATGTAAGCTTATACACCTTTTACAAGGATAAAAAGCTGTTCATGGGTAAAGATGCGACATTATTTATTCTGAGTGCAAAAAAACCGAATTTATATAATTAATTTTATATACCAGTACGGGCTCAATTCGAACTTTGCATAATGTTTATGACCCGCTTAAGCTCTTAAAACGCATTATTTATATTGTAAGAACTATGGGCTATGTCATTACTATTGCATATGGTCCTATCACAAATCGTTTAGTAGGTGATATTTTTGAAAATACGAGAGAAATATACTTGCCCTTTGGAACTTACTCATGATATTACAAGGGGTAAATGGAAACCAATTATTTTATGGCAGCTTGGCAAGGGTACGGCGACTTTGACTCAACTTGAACGCGATATAAAAGGGGTTACGCAAAAAATGCTGTTAGAACATTTGAATGAACTATTGGATTTTCAAGTGGTTGACAAGCATACCTTTGAAGGCTATCCGTTAAAAGTCGAATACTGTTTAACAGAACGAGGAAACCAACTGTTGCAGGCTATAACTATTATGCAGGATGTCGGAATTGATCTTATGAAAGAGAACGGTATGGATGATATCTTGCGGGAAAAGGGGTTTATTGATTAGCCTTACCCACAAAAAAGTGGGTAATTTACTTATTTGCATTATGCCCTTATAATTTACGTATAAGGAGGACGATAAAATGAAAGATGCAGAGAAAACAATCGGAAATTTAGTTGATAAACAAGGTGTTTCATTCATAAGCTCCATCGATGCAGCTGGCTTTCCTAACACAAAAGCAATGCTGCCGCCGAGAAAGAGAGAAGGAATCCGGGTATTCTACTTTACAACCAATACATCATCCATGCGTATTACGCAATATAGGAAGAATCCCAATGCCTGCATTTATTTTTGTGATAAGCGTTTTTTTAGAGGAGTTATGCTAAAAGGTACAATGGAAGTTATAGAGGATAGCGCAATCAAGGAAGCAATTTGGCTGGACGGAGACACGTTGTATTACCCGAAAGGGATTACTGATCCAGACTATTGTGTGCTGAAATTTACTGCAACTCAAGGACGATACTACAGCAATTTCAAATCAGAAGATTTTAATATTTAATATGCGTAATATGAGCAAATTGAGAAACTCAGTAAACTCTCCGAACTTCCCATAATGTTTATGATGGATAAGCCGGTTGTAGCAATAATGCGACGCTCTTACGGCAGGTCATAGCAATTAGAGGAAACTCGGTAAATCAGAATTTGTGGAGGAGCATTGTGGAAACGAATCAATATTTGTATGATTTTTATAATAATTATGATGAAGACGGACGTCTTTCATCAAAGCATGGCTCGGTAGAGTTTCTTACCACCATGCGTTATATTGAAAAGTATATAAAGCCCGGAGACCACGTGCTTGAGATTGGTGCCGGAACGGGACGGTATTCCCATGCGCTTGCGTGTCAGGGGTATGATGTGCAGGCAATAGAGCTGGTAGAGCATAATATAGAGGTCTTTCGGCGGAACACGAAAAGCACCGAGAAGATTTCTGTTGTTCAGGGAAATGCGATGAATCTGTCGGATTTCTCAGATGAATCGTTCGATATTACACTACTGCTCGGTCCGCTGTATCATCTTTACAACGAACAAGATAAAAGGAAAGCTCTAAGAGAAGCCATCCGTGTAACTAGAGCAGGCGGCGTAATTTTTGCCGCATATGTCATATCTGACGGTTGCCTACTCGACGAAGGCTTCAACCGTAATCAGTTCAGAGTCTCAGACTACATAAAATACGGCTTGCTTGACGGAGAAACATTTGCTGCCACCTCACAGCCTAAGGATTTGTTTGAACTTGTCCGTAAAGAAGACATAGATGCTCTGATGTCAGTATTTCCTGTTACAAGACTGCATTACGTTGCGACCAATGGCTTTGCTTTATTCATGCGCGAAGCAGTAGATAATATGGATGATGAGACATTTGCGCTGTTCTTAAAATATCATCTTTCCACTTGTGAACGCGACGATTTTGTCGGCGTTACAAGTCATGTAATTGATGTATTCAGAAAATAAGGCAAGCTTGTCACGGCAGATTCAATTTGTCGAGATTTTCATTATATTTATGGTGGACATGTATTATAGTCAGCGCAATAAATCGAAATTTGTATGTAAACCCAACTCAGGGAAAGGAATTATGGAACGTGAAACGATATAAATGGATATGGATCATCTGTGCGTGCATTCTTGCCGCCTTGGTCATTGTTCTGGCCGTCATCAAACCCGTCGACAAAGGGATTGACTATGCTTCGCCTGAAAACTGGGCGTACAACGGAATTCATCCAGAGAAACAGGCAGACCTGTTTTTGATTTGTCCCACCGTGGATATGGGGCACAATAATAACAGAAATATGTCCTTATCAGATGAAAAGACAAAGGAGAGCTTTGTGGGTGCGCTCAACATGGAGCGCGGAATCTACGAGGAAAGCCTCACGCTTTACGCCCCTTATTACCGGCAGGTGGCTTTCCCGGTCTATGCACTGCCGCAGGCGGAAGCTAAGCCTTATTTTGACATCGCGTATGCGGATATCCGCGAAGCGTTCCTCTCCTATATAGAGCATAGCGATCCGGTACGGCCCTTTGTGCTGGCAGGTTTTTCCCAGGGAGCGGATATGGCGCTGCGGCTTCTTTCGGAATTCTTTGACAATCCCGCCTATCAGGAGCGTTTGATTGCGGTCTACTGCATTGGATGGCGCATCACAGATGACGATCTTGCCAACTACGCGTGGTTGAAACCGGCGCAGCAGGCCGACGATATCGGAACAATCGTTTGCTTTAACTCTGAAGCCATTAATGTGACGGATTCGCTCCTTGTGCCGGCAGGAGTCAAAACGTATGGAATCAATCCCCTAAACTGGACAACCGACGGCACCCCTGCATCCGCTGCAGAGAACCTTGGGGCATGCTTTACCGATTACAGCGGAGAAATCAAGAAAGAGATTCCGCATCTGACCGGCGCCTATTTGGACGCCGAGCGTGGAACCTTAAAAGTTCCTGACGTAATCCCGAAGGATTATGCCAATTCCCTCTTCCCGGACGGCGTCTACCACCTGTATGACTATCAGTTCTTCTATCGCAATTTGCAGGAGAACGTAAAGTTGCGCGTGGAAACATATTTAGCACAAGCGGCGCTGGAGGATGCGGCGTAAACTCCGTTTGTCGAGTTGCACAGTTTGTTTAGACTTATCGAAATAAATATTTAATTTATAGAAGGAGAAAACTATCATGATATACCTTGTTCGTCAGGGTCAAACTGACTGGAATTTATTGAGAAAGTTTAATGGCTGTACTGATATTGAGCTAAATCAAACTGGAATAGAACAAGCAAAATTACAAGCTGAGAACATGAAAAGTTTAAGTTTTGACGCCTGTTTTTGTAGCCCTCAAAAAAGAGCACGACAAACCTGTGAAATCATTTTCAATGGAACTATTGTGTTTGACCAAAGGCTTTCAGAAATAAATTGCGGAGAGTTTGAGGGCACAGAAGAAACTGCGGAGACGATGAAGCAGTTTTGGCAAGCAGTTACGAGAGGTGACAAGGGGACAGAAAACTTCAAAGATTTTATTGAACGGAATTGTGATTTCTGTAATATAATTACTAAAGAATATAAGGGTAAAAACATCTTAATTGTAACTCATGCTGCAAATGCACGAGCAATAAATTATTATTTTACTGGCAAGCCGCAGAAATATGATTTCACTAAAGCAGTTGCCTCAAATGGCGACGTAATTAAATATGAAAATTGAAAATATTAAAGAGAGTTTTGTAGCGCAAACATATTCAAATTGCGCGTTATGTTTATTAAAGAATGCCAAATTGCCCCCAGCATTAAAAAAATGCTGGGGGCAAAAATCAATTGTAAATTTAACAATTTTTGAGCAAAAACAGCTCTAATAAGCCATTTTTACCCAAACAAGTTCCATATATTGAAAAGGGGAGACCCCTTTGAATTTACAGTACCGCCCCAGCTATTGCCGGAACAGCACCCCTGGTGGACGGTAACGGGTTCGAACCGCTGACCCCCTGCACGTCAAGCAGGTGCTCTACCAGCTGAGCTAACCGTCCAT
>JAEZWL010000173.1 GCA_023420245.1 Bacillota bacterium
AATTGCTTTCACATGGACCTGAACCATGCGCGTCTGCCAATTCCGCCACTCTCGCATGACGACTGTATTATATTATCATATCACCTTGCCCGTGTCAAGACAAAATATACAATATAAAGAGATTTTCGGTGTTTAATTGTTTGTTTGGGGACGCAGACAAATTTTAATCTTTCAATGGAAATTTACTCGCAGATATCCTTTTGTATTTCAGCCATATCAACCCAAAAAATATGAGCAGGACAGCCAATTCGTTATTAATCGGATATATTCTCCCCGATACCGCCGTATATTTATTGTATCTTATAAAGTAGGTGGCTGTAATATGTTTATTGTTGTTAATAAAAGACAGCTTCAGGTTTTGCTGATTGGCTTTCTAATTGTGATTTCCGGATTGTTCGTAATCTCCAGCCGGTCACAGCAGGCAGTACCGGTTACCGCCTCTAATACAAACTGGGGTTTAAGCTTTCAGGAAAACGGAAAGCCCCCGGCCGGGAACGCTTCCGCGGATTTTTTAAAACAATATAACTCTTATTTTATTGGGCCAACAGATAAAAAAATTATTTATATCACTTTTGATGCCGGTTTTGAAAACGGATACACTGCTTCTATTTTAGATACTTTAAAAAAGCACAAGGCTAAGGCTGCCTTCTTTCTCGTTGGAAATTATTTAAAGACGAGTCCGGATTTGGTGAAACGTATGGTGAATGAAGGGCATCTTGTCGGAAACCATACTTACAGCCATCCTGATATGTCCAAAATATCTAATCTTGAGTCTTTTCAGAAGGAAATTTCAACCGTAGAAGATATGTATTTTAACATTACCGGAACAAAAATGCAGAAATACTACCGTCCGCCGCAAGGAAAATACAGTGTAAATAATTTAAAGCAGGCGAATGAGCTTGGATACAAAACCATATTTTGGAGTCTGGCATATGTTGACTGGTATCAGGATAAACAGCCAACGAAGCAGCAAGCTTTTGATAAGCTTCTCCCCCGTATCCATCCAGGCGCAATTCTGTTGCTCCACAGTACATCAAAGACCAACGCGGAAATACTGGATGAATTGCTGACTAAGCTGGAGGCCTCAGGCTATCAGTTCGGAGCGCTTTCTGATTTTTGCGGCGACAAAGCAAAATAAACGCTCCTGAACGGAAGACCGTTTCCGTATTACCGTTCTTTAATTTGGCAAGCATCCCCGGAAAAAACTACAATATTTTTATGCGCCACCAACTGTGCCTGCCCATACGATTTTTTCGTTGTTAGGGATAGGAATTGACTGAAAAAATAGATTCCCGCCGCTATGGTCACAATTAATAAAAGCACCACGATTTTTCGCATAACAAAACCCCTATACCTATCATTTTATTATTACATATCGTGTGTTTTATTCTGATAATTATTCTCAGATAAGAAATTGTGTATAGCTGCATAGGACTGATACTTTTTCATCAGACTAATTTTGAGGTGATAATATTGGATTTTTCCGGTTATAAGGAATTTCCCTTTCCATCTAACCTGGCTGGGGACGCAATTCCTGCAAAGGAACACTTCTTTTCTCTCTCTGACGATGAACAGCTCCGGCTTTTGAACGGATGTAAGTCGTTTGAAGAATTCAAAAATCGTGTCTTGTCCTCCATGCAATCTTAATATCACGACTGGAGCATCGATTGAGCAATCGGTGCTCCAGTCCATTTAAGGGTCCTGTTTAGGAATACTTTATCAAATAATCGCATACCTATAATCGTAAGATACTGTTTTACAATGGAGGTAGAAACTATGATCATTCCTGCAGAAAATGAATCAAAATTCCAGTTTTCAGATATAATCCAATTACATGATCTCTATTATTCCACAATTATAGAATGCAAGGCAAAAGAATGCTCTATTTTTATAAAATCTGTTTCGGAAAGCGAAATTGCAGTTTACGGAGATTATAAAGTAATTGTCTTATTTAAGAATTTATATGCGGATGGAGAAAGTAAATACGGTTCATTAACAGTACATAAAAATATCTGTGAATTAATTTCTCTAAAAGTCCCGGAGAATATTGAGATGGACACTCAACTGCTTATGCGGTCTTCCTGCATTTTTAAGTTTGAAAAGCATGACCGTGGAAATTCGTTTTGGGAGATTTCGGTTCAGGGCGAGCTACATATTTTGAATTTTCCAGTCAGCGAAATAAAGAATCCCGAGAGTCACCCAACTGAAAATTCTTCCCCGCCGGATATGGGAGCTCAAAACGCCGATCATGTTTGGCAATTCGAGCAAAACGATGATATCTCAATTGAGCAAATGCTGGATATGGATTTGGAATCGCTCAAAAAAATGAAAAAATAACAATAGTGCTAAAATGGAGGCAGAACCGCCAAAGACGATTCTGCCTCCATTTTTAATTAATCAGAATGATTACCATTCCGGCTGTACTTTTAATTCTTCAATTCTGACTACCTTTGCACAAATTCTAATCAATATTTTTTCCAGTATTTTATTGTAGGTGACTGCCCAATCCGGGGCACACTTCGGCACTGGGTTCGGATCAAACAATTCTTCTTTTTCGCCTTCAACAACAGCGCTTAGAATTTCCACTTTGTCCGTATCATATATCTTTTCCTGAGTCTCGATTTCCAAAAACGTTGAGAAAGGTACACGTGTAGTAAATTGGAATAAAGGTCCGTTGACATCTTCATGGGTATAATCCTTGATTGTCTTATAAATCACATTTTTATCAATATAGCCATTAATAATAACCTTGCTCAGGCACCATGGCTTTCCACCCTTATCCGAAGAATCATACTTAACGGATGGTACTAATTTCGCATCCGTTACCACAACTTCTTTATCAACATCTACGATACGGAATACCGGCGGGCTTGGCGGAGAAATACAATCTTCTTTTACAACGAGATATTGCTTCTCTCCTTTACCGATTACCACCGGAACCTGTATAATCTTCTTTGGAGGATATGGGCAAGGGATTCCACCTTTAGCATCTATTTCACTCATAAGGATAATTCACTCCTTTCATTTTCTAATACATTATATGTCCATCCTCAAAATTTGTGATTATACTTATATTATTTCACAATTATCATTTTATAAACTTATGTATTAATGTTGCATTATAATTTAGTATTATAATTATTTATCGATTAATCTTAATGCAATTATTCTAAATATATAGAAGTAATTTTATTTTCTTAAAAATCTTTAAAATGCTATAGTCGTTATCATATTGGTATCACAAGGCAAAAAAACAAGCTCACAACCCCAGTATTCATCGGGGCTGTGAGCTTATTTCGTTTTATTCCCACTCAATAGTTGCCGGTGGCTTAGAAGTTATATCATAAACCACACGGTTTACGTTCTTGACCTCATTGACAATGCGATTCGAAATCTTTTCCAGAATATCATAGGGGATTCTAGCCCAGTCCGCCGTCATAAAGTCGGAAGTGGTAACGCCGCGCAACGCGATGGTATTATCGTAGGTACGGCCATCGCCCATAACGCCGACACTTTTGATCCCGGTTAAAACGGCAAAATACTGATTGATTGATTGATCCAGACCGGCCTGCGCGATTTCTTCGCGGAAAATCGCGTCCGCATCCTTTAGGATTTCTAGCTTTTCCTCCGTAACATCACCTATAATTCGGATACCAAGACCCGGACCGGGGAACGGCTGGCGCCAAACCAAGGGACCCGGAATGCCAAGCTCTAACCCGACTCTGCGAACCTCATCCTTAAACAAATCACGTAACGGTTCAACGATTCCGGTAAATCCGACATCCTTTGGGAGTCCGCCGACATTATGGTGGCTTTTGATCACCGCTGCGTCTCCGGAACCGCTTTCTACGACGTCCGGGTAAATCGTACCCTGACACAGAAAATCCACACGACCGATTTTATTCGCTTCTTCCTCAAATACGCGAATAAATTCTTCCCCGATGATCTTTCGCTTCTGCTCCGGCTCGGTAATGCCCGCGAGCTTATTCAGAAAGCGCTCCTGCGCGTTGACACGAATCAGATTCATATCGAATTGCTTGCGAAATACGCGTTCCACGTCGTCGCCCTCATTCTTGCGGAGCATGCCGTGGTCTACAAATATACAGGTCAGATTTTTTCCAATTGCCTTATGAACCAGCAGCGCGGCAACGGAAGAATCCACCCCTCCGGAAAGCGCGCAAATTACTTTTTTATCGCCAACGGTTTCTTTAATCTGTTGAATGGTTGTTACCGCAAAGGAAGACATCATCCAGTCTCCGCAGCATCCGCATATCCGATAGAGAAAATTTTTCAGGATTTCTTTTCCGTGTGCGGTATGCTCCACCTCGGGATGGAATCGAAGCGCATACAGCTTTTCCCCCTCGTTCTCCATCACGGCGACAGGACAGGACTCGCTCGTTGCTGTAATCTGAAAGCCGGCCGGCACTTCGGATATCTGGTCGGTATGGCTCATCCAGCACACGGATTCGCCTGCAACTCCATTTAGCAAGTCCCCGGAATCCTGAAACACAACCGGAGTTTTCCCGTATTCCTTAACCTGGCTGCTTTTTACCTTTCCGCCCAGCGAAAAGGACATCAGCTGCGCGCCATAGCAAATTCCAAGCACAGGTATCCCCAGCTTGAAGATATTTTTATCGCAACCAGGGGCTCCTTCGGCATATACGCTGTTTGGTCCGCCAGATAAAATGATTCCTTTGTAATGACACGCGCTTATTTGTTCGGCTGTGGTTTTATAAGGCTTTATTTCACAATATACGTTTAAGTCCCGAACTCTGCGCGCTATGAGCTGACTGTACTGAGCGCCAAAATCAAGAATCAGTACGGCTTCGTTCTGTATCACTTTTTCTCACCTATTCCTTTTATTTTAAACTGCTTTCCTTACTCTACCGTCACCGATTTTGCGAGATTTCGCGGCTTATCAATATCGCAGCCTTTCATGGATGCAATGTAATAAGCAAACAGCTGCAGCGGGATGACCGCCAAAGAAGGAAGCATCAAATCGCAGATTTGCGGAACAAACAGGGCATGGTCGGTTACCTGCTCCATCGTTTTATTATGCTTAGTCGTTAAACCAAGCACCACTGCGCCGCGCGCCTTTACTTCCTTAACGTTGCTCATCATCTTATCAAAAAGAACCTGTTGGGTAGCAAGCGCCACCACAAGTGTTCCCTCTTCGATGAGTGAGATTGTGCCATGCTTCAATTCACCGGCCGCGTATGCTTCCGAATGGATATAAGAAATTTCCTTTAATTTCAGGGAACCTTCCAGCGACATGGCATAATCGAGATTCCTGCCAATAAAAAATACATCCTTAGCGTTGAAATATTGGGACGCAAGATATTGGATATTTTCCTTATCCTTTAAAATTTCTGATATTTTATCAGGGATACTCTGAAGCTCGGAAACATAATGCGCATACTCTTCATTGGAAAGCATCCCCAGTTTATCCGCAAAATAAATCGCAATCAAATAAACCACAGCCAGCTGAGTGCTGTATGCCTTTGTGGTGGCAACCGCGATTTCCGGGCCGGCCCAAGTGTAAATTACGTCGTCTGAATCGTTGGCAATCGAGCTTCCCACAACATTAACGATAGAAAGCGCCCGTGCGCCGAGGCGCTTCGCCTCTCGCATCGCAGCAAGCGTATCAGCTGTTTCTCCGGATTGGCTGATAACCAGCACCAGCACCTTTTCATCAATAATCGGATGGCGATACCGGAACTCCGAAGCAACATCCACTTCCACAGGAATGCGGACAAACTGTTCCAGGACATACTTTGCCACAACACCGACATGGTACGCAGAGCCGCAGGCCAAAATAAAGATTTTAGAGAAGCCTTTAATCTGTTCCGCAGTCAGCGTAATATTATCCAGCACAATCTTACCGTTTTTGATTCTTGGCGAAATAGTATCCCGCACTGCCTTAGGCTGTTCCATGATTTCCTTTGCCATAAAATGCTCAAATCCGCCCTTTTCCGCTGCGGAAATATCCCAATCTATGTGAACAGGTTCTTTTTGTACAACCTCTTTATCCATATTGTAAATTGTCACACTGTCGCGCTTAAGCACTACAACTTCATTGTCATTTAAGCGATAGATATCCCTTGTTTTGCTCAAAATCGCGGGAATATCTGAAGCGATGAAATTTTCACCCTTGCCTAAGCCGACAATTAAGGGGCTGTCTTTCCGAACAGCAACCACTTGGTCCGGGGCGTCTTCGCAAATGATGCCGAGAGCATAAGAGCCCTCCACTTTATGAATCACTTTGACAACCGCGTCAAGAATATCCCCGTCATAATAATATTCTAAAAGCTGGGCGACTACCTCGGTATCTGTTTCCGATACAAAATTAATGCCTTTTTTAATTAAAAGTTCTTTTAATGCAAGGTAATTCTCAATTATACCGTTATGGACAACCGCGAATTTGCCGGAATCGCTTACCTGCGGATGGGAATTGATATCCGATGGCTTGCCATGTGTGGCCCACCTGGTATGGCCGATTCCAACCGTACCGGATACATCCCTTCCCCCATTAATCATGTCGCTTAATACCTTAAGCCTGCCCTTCGCTTTTACAACCTGCAGCGAGGTACCGTCATAAACAGCCACACCGGCAGAGTCATAGCCGCGGTATTCCAGCTTTTCCAGACCGGTCAGCAAAATGGGAGCTGCCTGATCATTTCCAATATAACCAACAATTCCACACATAATTGTACACCTTCTCCGGTGGATTATAAAATAAGTACAAGCGCCAACATAGCCACCGGAATGTCAGCGCTCGATTCG
>JAEZWL010000209.1 GCA_023420245.1 Bacillota bacterium
CTGAGCTCGGCAACGATGTCGATATCACTCCGACAGGTGAACAACCCCGCTACGGGCAAAGGCAGTGTTTTCAATACCCTTCCGTCCCGTACAGCGGTATATCCCCCGCCGCAGGCTTGCAGCTCCCGGACGGCCGCAAGCATATCCGCATCGTTATCTCCGACTACGATGAGATTATGTGCGTCGTGTGCCACGGTTGAAGCCACGGCACCGTTTTTCAAACCAAAGCCCTTTACCGCGCCCAGCCCGATTCTTCCGGAGCCGTCGTGGCGCTGTACGACCGCGATTTTTATCACATCATCCGCCGGGGTGAATACTCCGTTAATCTGCGGAAGCGGCAGTAGGCGCTTTTGGGTCACGATTTGACCCGGAATGACGCCAATAACCGGAAATTCCTCCGTGACCTTCATTACAAAGCAGTCCGCCGAAAGCTCCGGTATGGAAACGCTATGAAGCAGACTGTCCTCCGGCGGAATCCCGCGATTAGAAAGCTTCCTTGCGCGGAGCGGCACACCGTCCTTGTAAACATCGCATACGGAAACCGTCTCCAGACAGTCCAGCACCACCAAATCCGCCCGGTAACCGGGTGCAACGGCGCCCAAATGCTTTAGACCGTAGGCGCGGGCAGCATTGAGCGTCGCAATTTTCACCGCCCGTATAGGGGCAAGACCCAGGCTGATTGCCATTCGAATATTCCGGCTGATATGACCGTTTTTCGCGGTATCCGCCAAATGAACGTCATCCGTACAGAAAACAAAGCGATCCAGGCTGATTGAGTCCTTTATCGCACCGGTAATGATTTCTTCGAGATTTTTGGCGGCGGAGCCCTGCCGGATTTGCACGATGAACCCGGCGCGCAGCCGCTCCAGCGCGGAGGGGTAATCGCTGCATTCGTGATCCGTTTCCACGCCCGCCAGCTTGTATGCCTGTAGCTTTTTCCCTGTCAGACCGGGAGAATGTCCGTCAACAGTTTTATTCTGAAACAGCTCGACTTTATCCAGAATGTTCGTATCGCCGGAGATTACGGCCTCATAATTCATTACCTCGCCCAGCGCGACCACACGCGGATCCGAAATCAGCGCTCTCATCTGTTCGATTCCAAACACTCCGCCGTTATGGTCGAATTCATTAAGCGGCACACAGGAAGGAAGCGCAAAATAAAAATTCACGCCGCTGTTTTCGCTCGCCTTCATCAGATAGCGGACTCCCTCGATTCCGCATACATTGGCGATTTCGTGCGGGTCCGCAATTACTGTCGTGGTACCGCAAGGCAAAATTCTCCGCGCAAAAATATCCGGCGACACCATCGAAGATTCTATATGGACGTGAGAATCGATAAAGCCGGGAACAACGGTTTTGCCGGTCAAGTCGACCTCTTGAGGTCCGCAATAGGAGCCTATACCAACAATAAAGCCGTCCCGAATCGCGATATCCGCCGTAAAAAGCTTTTCGGTAAACACATCCGCGACAGACGCGTTCTTTAAAACCAAATCCGGTGGTTCCAAGCCCATGGAGGCGGGAATCAGTTTCCTTTTTTCCGATAACACCATAGCTTCCCTCTCTCCCGTTAAATTTTATCAATCGTATCATAAAAAAGGAGAAATTACAAGAAAAGAAGTTCGTTATGACTGTCATAATTTGTTACAAATCTTGTGATAAAATAGCAGATATGCTATACTATTATCCACGATTAGAGTAAAGGGGTATCTGAATGAATCATAAACAATGCCGAATCATTGCGCTGATTTTAGCCGTCTCCTGTCTGGCGGTATTAAATGCCGCCTGCGGCAATAAACAAAATACGTCAGCAACCACATCCTCTCAGGCGGCAGCATCGCAGAGCAGCACACCGAGCAGCGCCGTTCAGAGCCTTGCTTCTCAAGAGGAGCCGGTCAGCTCACAACAGGCCAGCTCCGCTCAGCCGGCAAGCTCCTCGGCTGCTTCAAAGCCTCCGGCAGTCCTTCCGACGGTTTCTGCGGCAGACGCCGTCGCGCAAAGCGCCAAGGCAGACCCATCGTATCTTGACGACGCGGTTTTTATTGGAGATTCCGTGTCGCTCAAATTAAAAAACTACGTCACGGCAAAGCGGAAAGCTGACGCCGGCTTCTTCGGAAAAGCACAGTTTCTGACCGCCGGAAGCATGGGAAGCGGAAACGCACTGAAGCCTTTGGGCACAGATTCCATTCACCCCGCCTATAATGGAAAAAAAGCTCTTTTGGAAGACAGTGTGGCGGCAATGGGCGTGAAAAAAGTATATATTATGCTCGGCATGAACGATATTGCGCCTTACGGCATTGACGGCGCTGTTCAAAACATGGCCAAGCTCCTCTCAAATATTAAGGCAAAGTCCCCGAACGTAACGGTTCTTGTGCAATCCGCTACCCCGATTGTAAAGGAACAGCAGATGACCTCGCTGAACAACCCCAATCTTGCGACCTATGATTACAAGCTAAGCCAGATGTGCAAGAAAAATGGCTACAGCTTTGTGGACGTTGCTTCCGTTATGCGCGATAAAGAAGGAAATTTGCCGCTGGAATATTGCAGCGACCCGAAAGGTTTGGGAATGCATTTTACCGATAAAGCCTGCGAAAAATGGATTGATTATATTCTGACACATACCGTAAAATAATGGAGGATATTAGAATGAAAAAGCTTTGGGCGGTAATTCTTGCCGCGGCGTTGCTGTTCGCGCTGACCGCGTGCGGCGGCGGAACAACAAAACAGGCGGATCTCGCAAAAGTAATGACGGATATGAAGACAAAGATCACCAATAAAGATATGATGGATTTATCCAAGGATGATCTCATGACCAACTATGGCATTGAAGCCGCAGACGTAAAGCAATTTGCCGCCTACATTGATTCCACCGGAACAAAAGGGGACGAAATTGTATTTCTGGAGGGAAAGGACGCTGACGCCGCTAAGCGGATGAAAGAGAAGCTGGACGCGCGCTATAAGCAGAAAGAGGTTGAAATGAAGGACTACCTCCCTGAGGAATACGCAATGCTGAAAAAATGCAGTGTGAATCAGGATGGCAATTACGTGAGCATGATCATTTCCCCGCAGTATGAGGAATTAAATAAAATCTACAATGCGGCAATTAAATAAGCTATAAGGAACGCCCCGGAAATCCGGGGCGTTCCTTATAGCTTTCAGCCCTTTATTTAATCTGTTCCAACACCGTTCCGATGCGGTCGTTAATTACCAGCGTTGCGTTTTCATCCTGCGAGGTCGCCGATTGATTGATCAGCACAAGGTACTTTCCGCCGAAATAATTCACCAGGCTTGCCGCCGGGTAAACAATCAGAGAGGTTCCCCCGATGATCAACAAATCGGCCTCTTCAATCGCGCGAACCGCACCGTTCATGGTATGGGAATCCAGACCCTCTTCGTAGAGCACAACGTCGGGTTTGATGGTTCCGCCGCAATCGCAGGTAGGTACCCCCTTGCTGTGAAGAATGAATTCCGCATCGTAAAGCTTATGGCAGCGCTGGCAGTAATTGCGGTGTACGGAGCCGTGGAGCTCGAATACATTTCGGCTACCCGCTTTTTGGTGCAAGCCGTCAATATTTTGTGTGACAACGGCGGTCAGCTTTCCTTGCTCCTCCAGCTGGGCGAGCTTGCGGTGCGCGGCATTCGGCTCAGCGCTCAGGCAAAGCATCTTATCCCGGTAAAAATCATAAAATTCCTGCGTGTGCGACACATAAAAGCGATGGCTCAGCATGACCTCGGGCGGATATTGATAATGCTGATGGTAGAGACCGTCCACACTGCGGAAGTCAGGGATTCCACTCTCGGTGGAAACACCGGCGCCGCCGAAAAAAACAATCCGGCTGCTTTCATCCACCATTCTCTGTAACCGTTCAATTTCCTGATTCATAAAATCACTCCTCATTTCAGGCACTCCAAATAGCCTACCCCTATCTTAACGCCTTTTTACAGGTGCTTTCAAGTGGTTTTCATCAGAAACAAGGAGAAAACTGTTAATTATGTTCTTTTGTTTGTATTATTTTTTTCTATGATTTATAATAAACACAGGATATGCTTCCGCGTGAAAGGCGGCAAGTGATACATCATTACAAAATTATTCCATAGAATAAAATGAAAACTCATGCCGCTGGGCAGGAACGAAATTAACAAATTTACAGGACGGTGGAACATCATGCAGCAGAAAGCAGACAGAATCATCAGCGAGGTTAAAAAAGCCGTAGTTGGAAAGGACGAGATCATCCGCAAGGTGCTGATGGTAATTCTGGCACAGGGGCATATCCTGCTGGAGGATATCCCGGGGGTCGGCAAAACAACGCTTGCACTCGCATTCTCCAAAGCGGTTTCTCTGGATTATAAACGAATGCAGTTCACACCCGACGTCATGCCGAGCGATGTGACCGGCTTCTCGATATACAATAAAGCAACCGATTCCCTGGAATACAAGCCCGGCGCGGCACTGTGCAATCTGTTTCTGGCAGATGAAATCAACCGCACCTCCAGTAAAACGCAGTCCGCCCTTCTGGAGGTAATGGAGGAAGGAAAAATTACGGTTGACGGCGTGACGCATAGAACCCCGAAGCCGTATGTCGTCATCGCGACCCAGAACCCGGTCGGCTCTGCGGGAACACAGCTGCTGCCGGAATCTCAGCTTGACCGGTTTATGGTGCGCCTGACAATGGGCTACCCCGACCTGAGGGATGAAGTTGAAATCCTGAAACGCAAGCAGGGAATTGACCCACTGGAGCTGGTGCAGCGGTCGGCAAACGCGGACGATCTCATCGCGATGCAGCGGGAAACGGATTCCGTGTACCTCTCCGACGCCGTATACGACTATATCGCGCGCCTGGTCAGCGCAACGCGGGATAACACCATGATCCGTCTGGGGGCAAGCCCCCGCGCCTCCATCGCGCTGGTAAAGATGGCACAGGCCGCCGCATACCTTTCCGGCAGGGATTATGTCGTTCCGAAGGATGTGCAGTCCGTTTTCATCGATGTTGTAGAGCATCGGATCATTTTGAGCCCACAGGCAAAAATCAGCAACACTAACCCCAATCTCCTTCTCATGACAATTTTAAAGCATGTGGCAGCGCCCGCCGTTTCCCAGCGCTGATGATTTCACGCGGAGGTGAAATATGCTGAAATACCGGATTGTATACGGATTGGTTCTGACCGCTTCTCTCATCTTTTACCTGTTCTATACCGCCTACCTTTCTTTTTTCACCCTGATCGCGGTATTGCTCCTGCCAGCCCTTTCCTTGATTTTCACCCTTCTTGCCGCCGCAAAAACCGGCGTGCGGTTTGCGGTAAAAAACCCCTGTGCCGGCAAGGAAGATGCCGTGACGCTGGCTATCGTTTTTCAGAACCGATCGGTGATTCCAATCGCGCAGGCATGGCTCCGTTTTTCCTGCACAAACGCGCTCAGCGGGGAGACGAAGCGCGAAGCCTTTTTTATTACTATTAATTCCGGCGCGGAGCAAACAGCGGAATATGAACTGAAATCACAGTACTGCGGAAAGCTGACCATCCAATTGGAACAAATAAAATTTTATGATTATTTTGGAATCTTCACGATAAGACGCAGGTTCGGAACCGCAACGGAGGTGTTTGTGCTTCCGGAATCCTATCCCCTCGATACCGGTATCGACACCTCGGTGAATTACGACGCGGAAAGCACCGCGTTCTCCAAGGAAAAGCCAGGAAGCGACTCTTCGGAGTTGTTTGACATCCGCCCCTACCGGGAGGGTGACCAGCTGCGAAATATCCATTGGAAGCTGAGCTCCAAGCTGGACGAGCTGATGGTAAAGGAATTTAGCCTGCCGATGGATGATTCCGTGCTTCTGCTGACCGAGCTGATGGCACGGGACATGGAGACGCTGGACACGGTTCTGGAAGTAATGGTCTCGCTTTGCAATTATCTGCTAGAAAACCGGATTCATCAGCGCGTGGAATGGTATAACGCGATCAGCGGCAGCTTTGAAAAGGCGGAAATCAAAACCCTTGATGCCATGGCGGAGCTGATGAATGCTATGCTCTCCGCACGCCGGTATTCTAATCAGCCTTACGCGCTGCTTTCCGGCAGCAAGCTTTCTTCCCACGAAGGGGAGTTCCCCCACACGATTTATATCACCGGGCAGCTGAGCGAGGCGCTGGTTGCTTTTTGTGACCGGTCGAACGGAAACAGAACCACCGTGATTTGCTGCGGCACCATGGAGGAAGCGGAAAATCGCACTGCGGATTTATTGGAATCGGCAAACATATCGGTTGTAACAATATCACCGAACAGGATTCCGGAAGGTCTTTCCGGTCTGATGCTGTAAGGATAAAAGGTAGGGAAACGATGAGTAAGAAAGACAGAAAAGCGGTTTCTTCGGGAATTGAGCTATCCGAGCCAAAGCTGCTCGGGCATAAAAACACCGCCGTTACCGGTCTTATTCTCGATACCCTGCTTGTTCTTCTGGGTGTTTTCGGCGCGGTACGGCTTCCGGTTGTTACCTTTTCTCTGCCCGTGCTGCCCAAAACCTTCGTGCTGTATACTCTGCTGTTCACGGTGGTTCTTTCCCTGGTGTTTCACCTGAAGCGTCTGCGCCACGTGACGCTGTTCCTTTTCACCCTCCTGTTTGCTTCGTTTCTGTATTTGCGCCGGAATCTTCTTTTGCAGGGCTATTATATCATCGCCAATCTCTTGATCGGCGCCTACGCAAAGCTGTCCGGTTTATCGCTGCTAATCTATACCGTGTCGGCAAAGTCTGAGAATTACGAAACAATCTGCACGGTTTTTTTGCTGTGTGTTTCCTTTCTTATCGCCTATTCCTTATGCTGGGCAATTGCCACGCAGCACAGCTTTTTAATCACCCTTGCTATAACGCTTCCATTTCTGCTGGTATCTGTAATATTTAACGGCAGCCTTGATTTTTATTCGGTGCTGTTGCTGGCTTCCTGCTGGGGAACTCTGCTGTTTATGCGGCTGCCGACTGGCGAAAAAACGGGTTTTGTAAAGAAACGCGGAATATTCTACGCAAAGAGCCTGCCTGCCGCATCAAAAAGCGGAACACTGGTTCTTCCCGTGCTGCTGCTGTGCTTTTTATTGATTCTTACGGCGTTTCCAATCCAGAGCTTTCGGCGGACAGACGACACCAAAGCCCTGCGTGACCGTCTGACCGACACCATAAATAATCTTCCGCTGTTCGAAGGCTCCGGAATCGGCGGCTCCTCAAACCGGGTGAATCTGGATACCGCCGGTTCCATCCGGTTTTCCGGAAACACCATGCTGCGGGTAAAGCTGTCGAAGGGAATCCCCTTATATTTGAAAGGGTTTACCGGCGATCGGTACGACGGCTACAGCTGGGATGCACCGAACGACGCTGATTTCAGCAAGGTCAGTGCAGAGCTGAACGGAATCAGCGTTCACAACCTGTTTTTTGAACACGCAAACCGGCTCGGCGTTTCAAGCAAGCTTAAGCTGAATCCGTATGAAATTCAGGTCAAGAATCTCAACGCAAACAAACAGACCATCTACTTTCCCTATAACATTACCACAACACCAAAAAACATCATCAACGTAACGTATGTTAATGATTCCGTAATCAAATCCGCCGCGCTATTTGGAATCAGCAATTATAACCTTTATGCCTACAATATAACGGGACAAAAGCTGAACTCCTTTCCAAGCGACATCTTTGTAGATGCCGCCGGAAGTAAAATGCCTGATCTGATGAATCATCCGAAATACAGCCAGGTCTTATGGAGAATTTTCACAGAGGAAAAAAGTTTCAGCACCCTGAACCGGTACAATCTCGAGGATTATTACAAGAGCACCATTCCGGATATGCTTATGGGCACGCTGAGTCAAAACAAAAAGGACCTTGTTTATGCGGAGCAGAATTACCGGAGCTACCTGTACGACCATTATACCCAGCTTCCCGAGAACATTGAAACGAAGGTGCAGGCTCTGCTCAAGCAGGAAGGTATCAGCACTTCCTATTCCTCCATCAGCGATATGGCGGCGGCGGTAACGCACTACCTTGCGAAAACCTGCAAGTATACGCTGTCTCCCGGCAGTGTTCCCGCTGGGCAGGATTTTACGGATTATTTTTTATTTGAGAATAAAAAAGGCTACTGCGTCCATTTCGCGACCGCCGCGACCGTAATGCTGAGAGCCATGGGGCTTCCCGTGCGTTACGCGGAAGGATATATCGTCACCAATGAAGATTTGAAAAGCGCGGTCAGCGGCTGGGCTGATATCCGGGATAACCGGGCTCACGCGTGGGTTGAGATTTACTACCCCGGCTTCGGCTGGCAGCCGATTGAGGCGACGCCCGGATTTTCCGCACAGCAAAGCTCGCTGAGCGATAAAAACCCGGAGGACTATCAGAATCTGGATAGTCAGGAGCAAAACGCGCCTTCCGAAGTCTCCGTTCCGAGCAAAGAGGAAAGCAGCTCTCCGGCATCCGGCGCCGTCAGTCAGCTTTCGGGCGGCACAGCATCCGAACCGGCAGGAACAGCGGCAGAAAATGACGGAAAATCCGCGACCCTGCCGCTTGCGATTGCACTGGTCCTTGCCGCAGCTTTTATCACTTTTATTATCGTAAAGCGTAGAATCGTGTTAAACCGGCGGTCAAAGCTTTTCCGGCAGGAGGATACCAACCGCGCGGTCATTGCCGTTTACAGCTATCTGACTAAGCTTGTGCATTATGGAGGGACGGTCAGCGAAGAAATATCCGACACCGCGTTAAAGGCGCGGTTCAGCCAGCACCGGATTCGGAAGGAAGAGCTGAATTTGATGCGGACTTACGCGGAGAAAATGGCGGCGGAGGTATACGCCGAACTATCAACGGGAAAGAAAGTGGTTTTCCGATACTTTGATAATCTGAATTGATTGCAAAGCTGCTTTTCAGCTCCATAAATACAGTACTCATAAAAAATGCGCCTTGAAACGGCTTCAAAGCCCACTCAAGACGCATTTTTGTCCTATTTTTCAGCAAGGCTACTTTGCAACAGCCCCTATGTTTTATTTCGTCATTAAACCACAGATTTGATTGGAGAACTCAACCGGGTCGTCGATGGCTACGCCCTCGATAAGCAGCGCCTGCATATACAACAGGGACGTATACTGCCTGAGCGTATCCTTGTCGTCCTGATACAGCGCGGTAAGCTTTTGGAAAACCGGATGGTTCGCGTTGATTTCCAGAACACGCTGAGCGGTGATTTTTTCGGCGTTCGGCATCGCGTTAAGCACCTTTTCCATCTCGAGGGAAATCGCACCGTCCGTGGAGAGGCATACCGGATGGGTTTTCAGCTTCTGGGATAGGATAACCTGCTTTACCTTTCCGTCAAGTGAATCCCGCATAAAGCCGAGCATGTCCTTGTTTTCCTCCACCTGCTTTGCAGCTTCCTTCTTTTCCTCCTCCGTCTCCAGACCAAGGTCGTCGGCGGAAACCGATTTAAACTCCTTATCGTCGTATTTCATCAGCATGCGGAGCGCGAATTCGTCCACCCCTTCGGTCAGGTAAAGGATTTCGTAGCCTTTTTCCTTCAGTGCTTCGGTCTGGGGCAGCTGCTCCACGCGCGCGGTGGTTTCTCCGCAGGCGTAATTGATGTATTTCTGCTCCCCCTTCATGCGGGAAGCATATTCTTTCAGTGTGACCAGCTTCTTTTCGCTGGAGGAATAGAACATCAGCAGCTCCTGCAAGACGTCCTTATGCATGCCGTAATCCTGATAAATCCCGTATTTCAGCTGCAAACCGAAATTGTTAAAGAACTCCTCGTACTTTTCACGCTCGTTGTTCAGCATGCCTTCCAGCTCGGATATGATCTTCTTTTCCAAACGGGAAGCAATCACTTTCAGCTGGCGGTCATGCTGAAGCATTTCACGGGAAATATTCAGGGATAAATCCTGAGAATCCACGAGACCGCGCACAAAGCTGAAATAATCCGGCAGCAGGTCCGCACACTTGTCCATGATCAGAACACCGTTGGAATAGAGCTGCAGACCCTTTTCGTAATCCTTGGTATAGAAGTTCATCGCGGCTTTTGCCGGAATAAAGAGCAGGGCGTTATAAGTAGCGGTGCCCTCGGTGTAGGAGTGAATCACCTTGGCGGGATTCATGTAATCCATGAATTTATCCTTGTAGAATTGGTTGTATTCCTCGTCGGTAATCTCATTCTTGTTTTTGCGCCAGATCGGAACCATACTGTTCAGAGTGACCGTTTCGGTGTAGGTCTCGTACTCATCCTTCGAGCCCTCCTTCAAGCGGCTCTTCTCCATATCCGTTTTAATCGGGTAGCGGATGTAATCGGAATACTTTTTAACAATATGCTGGATGGTATACGGCTCCAGATATTCATCGTAGCTGTTCTCTTCGGTATTGTCCTTGATTTGAAGAATGATGGTCGTGCCATGGCCTTCTTTTTCACAAGGCGCAATGGTATAGCCCTGTGCGCCCTCGCTCTCCCATTTGTAGGCTTCTTCGCTCCCATAAGCCTTGCTGATTACAGTAACAAGCTTGCTTACCATAAAGGCGGAATAGAAGCCAACACCGAACTGACCGATAATCTCAATATCCTCTTTGGGTTCATTGTCCTTCTTAAAGTTTAAGGAACCGCTTTTCGCGATGGTACCGAGATTATTTTCCAGCTCATCCTTTGTCATACCACAGCCGTTATCCGAAAGGATAAGGGTGCGGCCTTCTTTGTCCAGCTTAATATCAATGCAAAAATCGTCGCGGTTCAGACCGGTATCGCCGTCGCTCAGAGCCTTGTAATAAAGCTTGTCGATTGCGTCGCTCGCATTGGATATCAGCTCACGCAGAAAAATTTCACGATGGGTGTAAATCGAATTAATCATCAAGTCCAGTAACCGCTTGGACTCCGCTTTAAATTGCTTAACTGCCATATGTTATCTACCTCTGATTCATAATTTTAGCACTCTATAGTTTCAAGTGCTAAAAATATTTTAATACATATCGCAGGAAAATTCAAGTAGATGAATTGTTAATTTTTTATTTATAATATTTAAATATACAAAATAATCCCTGACAGTCCGGGGGTTCGGAATCCAAAGGGGATGCTGCAAACAGCGCCTTGCATAAATGAACAACCTATAAAACAAAAAATGCACCTTGAAACGGCTTGCCGAAGCCCTATCAAAGCACATTTTTATAAATTTTTTGTAAAGGCTATTTTGCAACAGCCGCTTTTGTTAAAATAATTATTTTGTTTCTTTTACATAGTCTACATGCAGAAGCTCGTGGACTTTGCCTTTTAACAGGTTAGAGTAAAGGGAGTCGATTACCGGGTTTTCCTCCGAACGCTTTATGCTGCACATCTTATCGGCGGCATAAAGACCCGAGCTGCGCAGCTTCTTATTCTGCGGGCTGGTAATCGGCTGTCCGGCGCCGCATACACAGCCGCCGGGGCATGCCATAACCTCCACAAAATCATATTGCGCTTCGCCGCTTTGAATCTTTTGAATGAGGTCCTCGGCATTTTTCAGCCCGCTGACCATCGCGATTTTAAGCTCACGGTCGCCGTACGGAACAGTCGCGTGTTTGGTTCCCTGCATTCCGCGAACACCGTTAAAGGCAATGGAGCGCAGCTCCGACGAGGATTTGTCTTCGGAAAGACGGCGAATTACCGCTTCGGTCACTCCGCCTGTTACCCCGAAAATCACTCCGGCGCCGCTGCGGTTGCTGAACGGCATATCGATTGCCTCGGACTCCAGCTCAGAGAAGATGATTCCGGATTCCTTAATCATCTGGATAAGCTCCTGCGTGGTGATGACATAATCCACATAAGGAACCCCGTCCTTTTTGAATTCATCCCTGGCGGCTTCGAACTTCTTTGCCGTACAGGGCATAACCGCGACAACAACGACCTTTCGGTCTTCGTCCTTAAACTGTTCCTTTAATACAGAGCCGAACATTTCCATTGGGGAACGGCAGGTTGAAATATTGGGGAGCAGCTCAGGGTGCATTTTCTCCGCGTACTGAATCCATGCGGGACAGCAGGAGGTAAAGAGCGGGAGCTTTTCTCCGGTTGTCAGCCGCTCCAGGAACTCATTGGCCTCTTCCATTACGGTAAGGTCTGCGCCGGTGGCGGTGTCAAATACTTCATCCACACCGATACGCTTTAACGCGGCAACAATTTTACCCATCAGGTCCTCGCCGGCCTTCTGGCCCATTTTGCCGCCGATGCCGACGCGAACGGCGGGAGCAATCTGCACCACAACCTTGGTGTTTTTATCGCTGATTGCTTTCCAAACCTGGTTAGTTTCCTTTTTCACAACAATTGCGCCCGTGGGGCAGACTGCCGCGCACTGACCGCAGCCCACGCAGGTGGAGTCGGCGATCGGAATATGGAACGCGGTGCTGACCTTCATCTTAGCGCCTCTGGACATAAAGTCGATAGCGCCTACATTTTGAACCTCGTTGCAGACTCGCACACAGTCGCCGCAGAGGATGCACTTGTTGGGGTAACGTACAATCGCGGCGGAGGAATTATCCATAGAGGAATCATCTCCGGCGGTATTGCTGAAGCGTACTCTGGTGATACCGAAACGCTCCGCCAACTCCTGCAGGCGGCACTCGCCGTTTTTCTCGCAGGTGGTGCAGTCGCGGCAGTGGTCGGAAAGCAGAAGCTCCAGTACCATTTTCCTGTATTTACGCAGCTTCGGGGTATTGGTGTAGATTTCCATTCCGGCTTTCGGGGGAGTGGAGCAGGCGGCTTCCATACCGCCCCATTTGTTTTCCACCATACACATGCG
>JAEZWL010000237.1 GCA_023420245.1 Bacillota bacterium
TCGGCTCGCGAATATCCGGATCATCAATGAGACGAAGGATATTATCATAGGTAGTACGGGCTTTCTGCTCTGCGGCCATATCTTCATGGATATCTGTAATCGGGTCGCCTTTTACTTGCAGATAAGCAGCTGTGAACGGGCTTCCTGATGAATCTGACGGATAAACGCCGTTGGTATGGTTGACAAAATAAGCATCGAATCCGCCGGTTTTGATTTGTTCATCGCTCAGGCTACGAGTCAGCTGATGAACGATGGTTCCAATCATCTCTAAATGACCAAGCTCTTCGGTACCGATATCTGTCAGAATTGCTTTTAATTCCGGATACGGCATATTATAGCGCTGGCTTAAATAGCGTAAAGATGCTCCAAGCTCGCCATCCGGTCCTCCGTATTCCAATTTGTTATTTTCTTATGTTTTTATTAATGAAGGCTCAACTTACCCTACAAATAAATTTAATTTTTTAATAAAGTGGTTAAAACTAGGAGATTCATTTTGACCCAGTTCCATACAGGAACCTATTTTATTGGCCCATTGACATTTATATGTACCAATTTCCCTATAAGTAGTACATTCTTTTTTCATTTTCCTCAATCCGCCGGGATAAATAACATCAGCCAATAGTTCCCATGAACCAATAACACTATCTGGAATATATCCTATCATTGAATTTAACCTAGCTTGCGGATAAGCCTTTTGAATGGCTGTAGGATCTCCTAATAACCATGATTCTACTTCTTCAATAGCTAAGCAAAAAAACGTATTAGTTTGTATTAAATTTTCACTCACTAAAGCTGTTAATTGTTCTTTAAATTTCGCACAATCTTTATTATCACAATCAGCAATTACAAAAATAGCATTATCTTTCCCTGTTGCCTCAAGTTGTTTTGAAATGCCTTTTAAATACATTGGTAAATCACTAAGCAATCTTTGAGTTTTTATATCATTATGTGATTTGATTTTCTTAGGTATTGTACCAATTCCTTTAAATGATTTTATATTGTATGATAAATCAACATGATTTACGATATATTTTTTCATTATTGTATCAATTAAAGCTCCACCTGACGCATCTTCCACTAAAAAAACTATATACATCCAATTTGCCTCCAACTAGTCAAAGTACTGGCTATACCATAAATCACCCAATTCAGCGCCTTCAGCAGCAAGAGATTCGACAAACTCATATGAAGAGGCCCTTTTAACTTGAGTAAAGCCGTTTTTTTGCTTCTCTAATACCCAAACTTCGTCTGGTGTTAATGCATTTACAAAAAATGGACTATGGGTAGTAATAAAAAGTTGTTTATTGAATCCCTTTCCAGCATTTTTCTTCATTTCTATTGCTAATTCTGCTAAATATTGATGATATAACCCGTTTTCTGGTTCTTCAATAAAAACAAGTGACCTTGGAGACTTTTCATTCAACAATAAATAATAAGCGACCAATTTTAATGTGCCATCAGACATTTTTTGAGAATAAAAGTAATCTTTGAAACCAGATTCCTTAAACTTTAATACTAATTGACCATTTGGCATTTTTTCTGAGGAAATTGCTTCAATACCAGGAATCTTAGTTTGAATATCATTTAGTATTCTACGAAATTTATTGGGGTCATCACGCTCCATAAATTGTGCTACATTATTTAGGTTTTTTCCGAACTTATCCAAATACTGTTGTGGACCAGCATTTGGAATTTCTCTAGCTGCACCTGGAGAAAAATAGCAAAGATACCAACTTTTTATAAAGTTCTTAAATAGTTCAATTCTCGGATGATCTGATAGTTCCCCTAGCGTTACGATTCCTAATTTACGTGGATCAGATAGTATAACGTCTGTCTTATCTCCTTCTTCCACACCCGTTTCATCATCTGCTCCTCCCTCAATTCCTTTAAAAGCAAATCCTTTTCCATATTTTAAATGTAAAAATGATAATGGGCGACCAAAGCTTGTTCCGTGACGACGTTGCCGAAGCCTCTCCTCCACTACTACTGGACGTTGATTATTGTCTAAACCTATAGCCAATTCGTAAGTTATTGGTTGCGAATTACTGCTTTCACGATAATATATTTGAAACCTAATAGGATCTCTTACTCCCTGAGATATAATTTTTTCGTAGCCACCACGACCATTAGCATCACACGCAGATTCTACATCTTTATCAAAACAATCCGCAATAAAACCAAATGAATCAGCTAACGTACTTTTTCCGGTTCCATTTTTACCAATTATAGCAATAATATTAGAAAGATCTTTTACACTAGTTGGGTCGCTATAAACTTTTCCTAGCTTCACACTTTTTAGTGATCCAAAATTTTGAATTTGGATTCCAGATATCTTACCCATTATTGCTCTCCTCCACATTAATTATGTTAATTAAAATATTATCATATTTTGAAATAAAATCAATAGAAACATAAACACTAATACATAATAAAAGCGAGTTCAGCTTATGAACTCGCTTTTATTAATGGCTATTGTTAGACTGTTCTTAATACATATTTATTACTTGCTATACCTTTTCTTCCTATCAAGTAGATTCATTTCATCATACTTTTCATCTGCTGGCAAAGTATCTACCGCTCCAATCAGAGGCGTAACCGACTGCGCTATTGTTCATACTGTTCAACTTCCAGTATTTTGTAAAGTCTTAATCAAATCAAATATGTAGTTACTACCACGACTAATTATGATTCCTGTAAGGATTGCTCCAACATAAGGTACAGTCGCCATGATTCCGAGTAGAGCAAAGATATCGACATTGTATACCAGCGCTACGGTGACGCTCAGAACTATCCCGACAAGCATCTGCCATTGAGGCTTCCCTCCAACGAAAAAGGTCTTTGCGTAGGTGATTAAGCCCTCTACAATGATAGACATCATGATTAATGTTAAAAACTTTGACATAAAAGTCTTATTCCTTTCCGCCGGGTTGACCGGCTTAATGCTTAAAGTATACAATCGCGGCGAGAAACGCCACCACAAGCCACTGTAGGGCGGCGTTTATGATGATATCCCAGCGCTTTGCGGGTTTGCTTTCCAGGTCACCCAACCGGTGCTCGTGGTTGTCCAGCTTTTCGTCGTAGTTTTTGAGGATTTCTCCCATTTGCACGGACAGCTCGCTCAATTTGTCTGTCTTATCTTCCTGCGTGTCGAGCCGCTCTTTGTCGCGGGCAAAACGTTCGTCAACCACTTTTTGACGCTCATTGCACACCCCCTCTGAAACTTCCATGAACCCTTAGCCTCCTTTATGCGGCGTAAATTTTAAACTGCTTCACCCCGTTGATATACACACCGGCGGAGGCTCCCGCCTTTCCGATCCCAACAAAATAGAAATAACTGTCATTACCCTCCCGGTAGCGAGGAAGGATTACAGCAACGCCCTGGGTGCCGATCGTAACCGTGGGGACTTTCTGCGCGGTCACCTTCATCTGATAGAACTGACCGAGCGCAAGGCGGATATCGGTCGTGGTATCGCTCTTGAAATCAACAATCTGCGGCTTCGGGAAACCGTTGCATCCGCTGGCGCGGAGGATCGTCGGGTAATCCTTGTAGGCGGTATCCATATCCACATTGCCTTCGATGCCCGGAACCGTGCCGGTGCTTCCGGTCTGCTGGATTCCGCAAGGATAATCCGGCGCTCCGCTGTAATCCGCCAGCCACACATCGTATTTTGAGCGGGTATCTGCGGTAAAATGCCTGGATTTGATAAAATCGTTATTGGTATAGAGATTTACAAACCAGCCGTCGGCTTTCATGCTGTCCATAAAAGCGCGGGCCATGCTGTCAATCAGTGCGTTGGTCGGGGATATGCCCTTCTTTTGCGCATAGGCGATGGAATCGTACTCATAATCGAAAGCGACCGGAAAATCAATTTTGCCTTTATACGGAGCAAGAATCTTCTTGAATACCTCCGCTTCCTTCAAGGCGTCCGCAACGGATACGGCATAACTGAACCAGTACGCCCCGACATGAAGCTTATTCGCCAGCGCGCCCTGCACGTTTTCATCAAACTTCGGGTCCTTCTGGCTGATATCATTGCCGAAGCCCGCGCGGATCAGCGCGAAGTCGATTCCGGAAGCGTTCACCTTGCCCCAGTCAATCGGATTGCCCTTGTTGTTGTGCTTGCTTACATCAATGCCTCTCATAATGTATCTCCGTCTTTTATAATAATCTGTATCGTGGTTTTTCCTCGCCGAATAGTTTCCATCGGAGCCAGTCGTCCAAATAGATTCCGATACCCGAAAGAAAGTACCATGCGGCACTGGCCGGAAGACAAATCTGCCCATAGAAATTGAGCGGTACACTGGAATAGTTCCATACCTGCCAGCCGAACCGGATATTAACGATATATCCCGTCCACAGCTCCAACGTGGTTATGAGAACCGCGCCAATCAGCATTTGCAACAGGAGCGGTGTTTCCCACGGAAGAAAGCGGTTAATGTATCCCAGGGCGAGAAAACAGATCCCGCCCAGCAGAAACATTGTCCAATGGGAATGACCTCGGTAAATGATTTCAAGCAGTATGTATATCCCTCCGCCGACCGCAAAGAGAATGAAATTTTTTAAAAGCCTTTTCATTCAGTTACCCCCATGATAGCATTGTAATTTGCCTGCAGGTCATCCGGCAGTGCGGAGGAGTATGTAATTGCGGTAACCTCTGCCGCCGTGGTGCATCGTCTGATCCAGACGTTCAGGTGATTGCAAAGCGTCACCTGTTTCATAATGTATGCCTTTGCCGCCGCGTATACGCCCTTGATTTCTTCGGCGGTGAATTGTCGGCAGAGCTGCCCATCGGCGTGATATGGGACAGCTGTCGCCCCCTGCGCGACGGCTTCAGCCAGCGCGGAAAGATTTGTCTGATCGGCCATTGTCAAGCTAAAATGCTCCGTAACTTTGCCATTAGGGACATCAACACCGGCATAAATAGCAGATTGGCAGGCGGCGGAAATTTCGGCCAGCTTTGCGACTTTAACCTGTTCTATGTATACCGTATCAACCTGCTTTTCATCTTCTGTCCGCTCTACCGGATGACCGTCTATTAGCTTATAGTTATAACACCCGTTTTCATCAACCAGCGGCTTGTCAAAATAGCTTCCCTGTGCGTGTGCGTATTTGTCGCCGGTACCCTCGTCAATTTCAATCCAGTCGACAAGGTCGGTCAGAAAAATAGAGCTGCCAATTGCTGTGATGCATTTTGAAGAATCGACCTTTACATAAACCTTTATGATTTGTTCATTCATCGTGAACAACCTCCCTTAATAAGTTTCTGAGTCAAACAAAACTGCACAGGCGCTGTCGTTTAAGGCTCCCAATTCATAATACTGTGATGCAGCAGGGGTAGTTGTTACATGGCAAGTCAATGCTATTCCATTAACATTATTTGGATGGGTAACAAATACATTATCAACATCGTATGTGACTCCGTTTTCACAGCGAATCTTTAAATTTGATAGGTTTGTCGCATAAATACTAGGCGAAACTCTCATTGATGTCGGTATCGGTACAAATATATAGATATATTTGTAACTGGGGTCTGCTAGATGCCCAGTACCGAATTGCGCATATCCATCAGGGGCAGTTAATTTTAATGCGTATCTTTGACACATTGCCAATTCTTCTGCATACGGACGTGGGGAAAATAGTGTGGGTACAGTTCCTAATTCCAGTTTACATCTCCAAATGTTAAGAAACGTTCCGACGTCAGACGCTGTAAACTCTCTTCGATTTCCCACCCCACAATATACTCTTGATGCACCAGCAGGAATGTCAACTGTAATTGATAAACGTTGAGCACTTGAATTAATCGGCACAATTTTTTCATATGTAATTGAGTTGACTGTGTAGCCTATTTCCAAGGAACCCCAGTCTGCGTTGGTCTGAATATCGGCAGAAAAAGTAACGGTCAATCCAGCAATAGGGCTATACCCTGCAACGGGGTCATCCTCCAATATCTGAAAATAGTCAAAAGTGGCGGGTTTCGCTATAGTATTAATATCAATGCAGGCTGCGAATCCTCCCAGTATATTATTCACAGGGAAACGACTGATTTTTATACCCATATTACTGTTAGAACACCAAGTCATCCACCTGTCAAAAGTGTATCCGCTGTTTGCGTTATATTCATTGCTGCCACGCTGATTAATTCTAAAATCAGGATTAATCAACAGATTCGGATTAATTGCTCCCACCTGCGCGGCGGTTACATGATGGGGATTTCCGACATCTTCCATATGCTTTGATAAATCATTGCTCACTTTCAAAACGTCCATCTTTGTGGCAATCACTACCGAAGGATCCACTGTAATTGTAACAGCACTAGCGTCAGAAACTTCAACATACAGTCGGATTACCAAATCACTGCTGGCTCCGGATTCCGGCGCAACTTTTTCCGAAAGCGGTAGTTTTGACACCACCATCATGGTATTTTCAGTATCGAATATTCCCGCTTCCCTGATTGTAAATCCTCCGACAGTCGCCGGAATGCTCGCGGTTACAATGACCCTTTTCGGATTGTTGTCATCTAATGATACCGTCGCTTCTCCGCGCCACACCTCACGGCGCAGTGCCGTCTGTGTTTTCGCCGGCTCGTAGTAGGTACCGTTCCCATCTCCGACCGCGATCTGCTTGAACGTCGTTTTCGTGCCGGTTTGTATCGCGTGGGCGACTGATTCA
>JAEZWL010000243.1 GCA_023420245.1 Bacillota bacterium
CACCTTCGCGACCCGGGCTTTACCCAAAAGGAAGACATTCTTTCAGGCTGCAAGGCAGCTGCGGCAGGCGGGGTGACAAGCCTGTTATGTATGCCCAACACCGACCCCGCCACAGATACGCCGGAAACGGTAAGCTATATTCTGGAGAAGGCCAAAGCCGCCGACGCACGCGTTTATGTGGCGGGCGCAATCACGAAAGGACTGAAAAGCGAGGAGCTTTGCGATTTACCGGCGATGAAGGTAGCCGGTGCCGTCGCGCTGAGCGATGACGGACGCCCGGTTGTGGATTCGGCGCTCATGGCGCAGGCGATGCGCGCCGCTCCGAAGCTGGGCTTGAAAATTGTTTCGCACTGCGAGGATTTATACCTTTCTGCGGGCGGCAAGGTCAACGAAGGCACTGTATCCGAAAAGCTTGGGGTTAAGGGAGTTCCCGCGGCTGCGGAAGACTGCGGAACCGCTCGGGATATCGCGTTGGCGGCGGCTTATCAGGTTCCGGTTCATATCTGTCATGTCAGTACGAAAACATCAGTGGCGCTTATCCGTGACGCGAAGAAAAGGGGAGTTCAGGTTACGGCGGAGACGGCGCCGCATTATTTTGCCCTTACGCAGGAGGAGCTTCTTACCCGAGACGCGGATTACCGCATGAGTCCGCCGCTCCGCACCGAGGAAGACCGGCTCGCGGTTATCGAGGGAATCTGCGACGGGACGATTGATGCAGCTGCCACCGACCACGCGCCGCATACCCCGGAGGAAAAGTCAGATTTTCTTTCCGCACCCAACGGGAGCATCGGAATGGAAACCAGTCTAGCCGCCGGAATTACCTATCTGGTAGATACGGATTATATCTCTCTGAGCAAACTGATTCGCCTGATGAGTACCGCTCCGGCTGAACTGCTGGCGCTTCGCGCGGGAACTCTCGCAGAGGGCGCGCCGGCGGATTTGGTGCTGTTTGACCCGAAGGAACACTGGAGAGTGGACGCGGAGCATCTGCATGGGAAGAGCCGGAACGCGGTTTTTAAAGACAAGGAGCTGACCGGAAAGGTCAAAATGACCGTTTGCGGCGGAAAAATTGTATATCAGGACAGAGTACTGAAATAATGGAGGAAAGTACATGGCACTGGACAAACTAATTGAAAAAATTGTAAAATTGCAGAATCCCACGGTCGCGGGGTTGGACCCGAAGCTGGATTTTATTCCGGAGTATATCAAGGAAAAGACCTTTACACAGTACGGTGAGACGCTGGAAGGCGCGGCCGCCGCGCTTCTGGAATTCAATAAGGGGCTGATCGACGCGCTGTGCGGCATCGTTCCTGCGGTTAAGCCGCAATGCGCTTACTATGAGATGTACGGCTGGCAGGGTGTAAAGACATTACACGATACAGTCTCCTACGCAAAGGAAAAGGGTATGTTCGTCATAACCGACGGCAAGCGCAACGATATTGGAACAACCATGCAGGCTTACGCGGCGGCACATCTCGGCAAAGCAAAGGTGAACGATGCCCGTGTTACGCCGTTCGGCGGCGACGCGCTGACCGTCAATGCTTATCTTGGCTCCGACGGTGTAACCCCGCTTCTCGATATCTGCAAGGAAGAGGATAAGGGAATCTTCATTTTAGTAAAGACTTCAAATCCATCCTCCGGGGAACTGCAGGATCGGATTTTTGAGAGCGGCGAAACCCTCTATGCCACGGTGGGGCAGCTCTGTGAAAAATGGGGCGAAGGTCTGCCGGGAAAATACGGGTATTCCGGAGTGGGCGCGGTTGTCGGTGCAACGTATCCGAAACAGCTGGAAGAGCTGCGCAGAGACCTGCCGCACACCTTTTTCCTTGTTCCCGGTTACGGCGCGCAGGGCGGCGGCGCGAAGGATGTCGCTCCTGCTTTTGACTCCAACGGTCTCGGCGCGGTGATCAATGCCTCGCGTTCCATTATGTGCGCGTGGCAGAAAACAAATTCATCCGGTCAGGATTACGCCAAAGCGGCAGCGGAGGAAGCGATCAGTATGCGCGATGAATTTTTGAAGGAAACCGGAAAAATCTCTGTTTAATCAGTAGGAGCGGTAGAATATGAAATATGACGTAATGCTCTGTAAAATCGTCCGGAAAAAGCAGTTAACCGGCGATATCTATGATGTGATCGTGGATGCCGGAGAGCTCGCGCAGCTCGCGCGCCCCGGTCAGTTCGCGCAGCTTTATGTTCCGGGTAAAACCCTGCGCCGTCCGATTTCCATCTGCGAAATCGACCGCGCGTCGGGGACCCTGCGCTTTGTATTTCAGATACGCGGCGAGGGAACCGCGCAGCTTGCGGAGCTGGAAACGGGAGATACCCTTGACCTGCTTGCCCCGCTCGGGAACGGGTTTACCCTCGGCAATACCGGTCGGAGGGCTGTTTTTGTCGGCGGGGGAATCGGCGTTCCGCCGCTTCTGGAGGCGGCAAAGTTATTCGGTAGCAATGCGGCGGTTATCACAGGGTTCCGCAATCAGGCGTCTGCAATTTTGCAGGAGGATTTTGCGCGGAACGGCAACCGTGTCATCCTTGCCACAGACGACGGCTCCGCCGGGCACCACGGGCTGGTGACGGAATGCATGAAGGACCTTGATTTTGATGTGGTTTTTGCCTGCGGTCCTGCCCCGATGCTGAGAGCGGTGTGCAAAATCGCTCAGGAAAGGGGAGCCGAATGTCAGGTTTCTCTCGAAGAGCGCATGGCATGCGGAATCGGCGCCTGCCTCGGGTGCGCCGTAAAGCTTCGCCGCGAGGACGGAGAAGCGTATTACGGTCATGTGTGCAAGGACGGCCCGGTTTTTGATTTCCGCAAAGTTGTGTGGTAATGAAAACCGGTCAAAGCCGTATTTAAAGTTAATCGACGATAATATCATAGTATAAGGCGGAGTTTGATAATGGCGGATTTAAAGGTTACCATCGCCGGAGTGGAGTTCAGCAATCCCTTGATTGCCGCTTCCGGTACATTTGGCTTCGGTCATGAATTTCAGGAGTTTTACCCGCTCAGCACGCTGGGCGGCATTTCCTGCAAGGGAATCACCCTTGCGGAACGGTCGGGCAACCCGCCCCCGCGTATCGCGGAGACGCCGGGCGGCATGCTGAACGCGGTCGGGCTGCAAAATCCCGGCGTCGATTATTTCATCGGGCACGACCTGCCCTGGCTGAAAGAACAGGGTACGGTCATCATCGCAAATATCGCCGGCAATACGCCGGAGGATTACTGTGAAATGGCGGAGAAGCTGTCCGCTTCGGACGTCGATATGATCGAGCTGAACATTTCCTGCCCGAATGTGAAGCAGGGCGGCGTACAGTTCGGAACCAGCTGTGCGGGCGTGGAGGGAATCACCTCAGCTGTTCGCAGGCGCTGCGCCAAGCCGCTGATGGTTAAGCTTTCCCCGAATGTGAGCGATATCGGCGAGATTGCCGCCGCTGCGGAAAGCGCGGGAGCGGACGCAATCTCCATGATCAATACCCTGACCGGTATGCGGATCGATATCAACACCCGCCGCCCGATTATCCGCAACAACACCGGCGGGCTTTCCGGTCCGGCGCTTCTGCCGGTCGCTGTGCGTATGGTGTGGCAGGCGGCGCAGCGTGTGAAAATCCCGATTGTCGGTATGGGCGGAATTTCAAAATGGCAGGATGCCGCAGAGCTGCTGCTCGGGGGCGCTTCGGCGCTCCAAATCGGCACGGTTCTGTTTTCCGACCCCTATGCGCCGGTGAAGATTCTCGACGGGCTGAACCGTTATCTCGATCAGAACAAGCTGTCTTCTGTTACGGAGCTGACGGGGAAAGCGGAAATCTGGCGATAACTCAATTCAAAAGGATGGAATAGATTTATGACACGGATTATATTAGTACGCCACTGCGAAGCGCAGGGAAATACCGACGGAGTGTTTCAGGGGAGCACCGACAATGGAATCAGCGGGAACGGGGCGGTGCAGCTTGATCTTCTGGGGGTGCGCTGCCGCAATATGCCCATCGACGCAATCTATTCCAGTCCCCTGAAGCGCGCTTACCTTACCGCAGAGGCAATCAACAAATACCATAATCTGCCGATACAAACCGACTCCCGCCTCAAGGAAATCAACGGGGGCGAATTGGAGGGCAAACGCTGGGAGGAGCTTCCGCTTCTGTACCCGGAGGAAGCGGCTCACTGGAACCGCGCGCCGCATGAGTTTTCTCCCAGAGGCGGCGAGACAATGCGGCAGGTGTACGACCGTATGTGGGAAGGGGTTACTGATATCGTAAAACAGAATCCCGGTAAAACCGTCTGCGTTACCTCCCACGGCTGTGCAATCCGGAATTTTCTTTGCCATGCGCTGAACAAGCCGATTGAGCAGATCAGCGAGGTTGGCTGGTGTGATAATACCGCAATCAGTATCATTGATTTTGACGAAGTGCTTCGCAGTGAGGTGGTTTGTATGAACGACGCCTCCCACCTTACGCCGGAAATCTCGCTGTTTACCCACCAGACCTGGTGGCTGCCGCAGGAGCAAAAGGACAGGACGGAGGCTTGCGATGAAAATACTGGCCGTTGATCTCGGACGGGCGCGCACCGGTCTGGCAATCTGCGATGAAGGGGAGCTGCTCGCGTCTCCTTTGGCGGTAATCCATGAATTTCATATGGATAAGCTGGCACAGATCATTGCCCGGCAGGCTGCGGAAACGGCAGCAGGCAGCATCGTTGTGGGACTGCCGCGGAATATGGATGGCAGCGAGGGAGACAGCGCGCAGAACGCGCGCGCGTTCGCCGAAAAGCTGAAAGAGCTGGTCAACGTACCGGTGAAAATGCGCGACGAACGCGGAACGACAATTACAGCGCACGGGTATCTAAACGAAACCGATACCCGGGGCAAAAAGCGCAAGGCGGTCATCGACGCGGTTGCGGCGACGATCATTTTGCAGGACTATCTGGATTACCGCCGAAACCACAGGGAAGAACCAAAATAAAGGGGCTGCTGCAAAATCATTTTGCAGCAGCCCCTTTGCTTAGCTTCGATTTTTTCCCAGATAGAACAGTGCCACTGTTCCGGGACCGGAATGAGTGCCGATTACCGGACCAATCGAATTGATTTCAACGCGTTTTACCCCGAACCGTTCCTTTACCTGCCGCGCGACATACTCTGCATCCTGAAGCGAATCGCCGTGCCCGATAAATATTACCTGATTTTCCGGCTCCTCCGCCGTTTTCGCCATATGCTCCACCAGAGCGTCGAGCGACTGGCGGCGACCGCGTACCTTCTCAATCGGGATCAGGTGCCCGTCGTCGTCCACATGCAGAACCGGCTTGATTCCGAGCACCGTACCGACCAAAGCCGCCGCGCCGGAAACCCTGCCTCCGCGCTTTAAATGGTTCAGGTCGTCCACCGTAAACCAGTGGGCCAGCCTGCCGCGGTTTTCCGTTATCCAGTCACGTAAATCCTCTATGCTCAGTCCTTCTGCCCGTTTCTTTGCGGCGTGGTATACGAGGAGTCCTTCGCCGAAGGAGGCACTGCGGGAATCCACCGCGTAAACCTTACGCTCCGGGTATTTTTTTTGCAGCTCCTCTGTGGTTTGGAATGCGTTGTTAAAGGTTGCGCTTAAACCGGAGGAAAAAACAATATACAAAATATCCTTTCCGGATTGTAAAATCGGCTCCAGAATATCGGTAAGAACCATCGGCGTAATCTGATTGGTGACGGAGGTTTTGCCGCCGCGAAGCAGGTCGTAAAAATCATGGGAGGAGATTTCCCGCTCATCCGGATAGTTGCGGTATGTATCATCCCCGATTGAAAATTCCATGGGGATTACCTCAACCTCCAGCTCGCTTACCAGTTTGGGTGACAGATCGCAGGTGGAATCTGTAATGATCATATAATCGTTCATTTCAACAGCCTCTTTTCTGTTTGTGAATCAAACCCAGTTTCATTATAAAATAAGGTTTCATATCTGTCTATAGCGGAAATCATAAAATTAGGAGATAGGGAATTAATATATAATTTTGTTGATAATTGCTTTGTTTGGTGTATAATGCAAATAAATAAATATAAATTTTGTTATCATGAGTAGTACATAATGGGTTGACTTTATTAAAAAAAGGGCATATTATAAATGTGTAACAAGTTACACAGCTAATACGTCCTTGGCAGTAAGCCTCCCACTATAAGGGATGTGCCCAACCCAAGGACTTTTTATTTTATTAAGGAAGGTATCCAAATGAAAACTGCAATATTAGTTGATGGTGGCTTTTACCGGAGAAGAGCGCAGAGCTTATGGGGAGAAAAAACTGCTGAGGAACGTGCAAGCGAGTTAGTGGAATATTGCGCTCGACATTTACATAACAAAAATCGGGCTTACGACCATGATCTCTACAGAATTTTTTATTATGACTGTCCGCCAATGGAAAGAAAAGTATATCATCCTTATTTAAAACGTACGATAGATTTTGGAAAGTCCGAATTATACGTTTGGATGACAGAGTTTATAGATCAACTTAAAAAGAAACGTAAACTCGCGCTTCGCTTGGGTAAATTATCTGATTCACAGGCACACTATAATTTAAAATATGATGTTTTAAAAAAGCTGTGTAATGGGACATTGGATTTTGGCAGTTTGACGGAAGAGAATTTCGGAATAGCTGTTGATCAAAAAGGTGTAGACATGAAGATAGGTTTAGACATATCTTCACTGGCCTACAAAAAGCAGGTTGATCAAATCGTTTTAATCTCAGGAGACAGCGATTTTGTCCCCGCAGCAAAGCTAGCACGAAGAGAGGGAATAGATTTTATATTAGACCCTCTGTGGGGAAACATTAAACCTGATTTGTTTGAACATATTGATGGACTGCATACTTGTTGTTCTAATCCTACAGCGAGTTCCCCAATGCCTCTTGCTAACATGGCAGCGGAGACCGCGATCCATGAATGCCACACAGAAAATTGACATAGCCTTCACTCTGGGGATACCAGGGAGTGAAGGGGGATTTTCTGCCCCTCCGTCGGAAGTTTAGAATCCCCCTGTGAGGTTTTTTACATCCTTTACAGACGAACCCTTCAGGATGTACCTGTCCTCTCTTAGGGTCAAAAATCAAAAGCAGAATAAAATATTTGAAAATAATGTTGCAATATAGAAGAAAACGCGTTATAATCCCCTTAGAGGCACAATAAAAAAACAAACGCAGAAGCAGGTGCTGGAACACCTGCCTCCTGCGATACGGAGAAAAGCCCTCCATACCTCAACGGGAAATCCCGCACGTTTGCAAACACTATTATACTTCTTTCGTCATATTTTGTACAGAGAAGTTTAACATTTTTTGCGATTGCCGAAGGAGCCCTGCGCTGTGTATGGAACGAAATTCCGTACTCAGCGTTTTTTATTGTTGCCCCCGAATAGAGCGGTGCGGGCGAAAAAATCCCATAATTCCCTATTGAATTAATTTACGGCATATCCCTTTTCCCCTATCACCGCCCGCACAAGCTGATTTGCCTTATTCGGGGCACAATTAAGAAGAGATGCAGGCAATCGCATCGGCCCGTAAAAAAACAGCGCTCTGAATGGGGCGCTGTTTTTTATGCTGCGGCTACAATTCCGGGTAATATCGTCAATTGACGCCGAAGCCGCCCAGCCGTTCCGGTCTGTTTCTCGTGCTGCTGCGTTGCCCGAGGCGTTAGCCTGCTTGTGTCATCCGCCTCGCATCACGAAAAGCAGCCCCGTAAATACATTAAGTGAGCCGATTATAAAATACAAAGGCTCCTGATCAACAGGAGCCTTGTCTTTTCATATAAATCCCGCCTGGCCGTAATGTGCTGAAATAACCTGCTACGAAAGCAGGTGGGTGCCAGCCCAATGGTTTCATACTCCCTTCGTCCGGCAAAGCCGGGAGGTCTGAAGTCCGCCACCGGAGCGATAGCTCCCGATTTAAAAATGTAGGGTTATTCATGCAACGGTCCGCGCACCAGGCAGGCAGAAAGCAAAATTTATTCCTGGTCGGAATCTTCTTCGTCGGAGTCGTACATTTCCTCAAAACGACTTTCAAACAGCTCGGCAAGTCTGTCAAGCAGAGCCTCGTCTTCCACTTCGGCAAGCTGCTGTTCGCCGTCCTCTTCAACCGCTTCAAATATATAATAGGTGCCTTCCGCGTCAACCTTTTCCTGAGGGGTTTCAAAGGTTGGCAGCAATGCGTAGAAGCAGCCGTCCTCGTTGTCGATTACGTCTAATATTTCAAACTCATGCTCTTCACCCTCGTCATCAACCAGAGTGATCAGATCTGCACCGTATTCGT
>JAEZWL010000001.1 GCA_023420245.1 Bacillota bacterium
ACTGCGGAGCCGCTGTGAAAACGCAAATGTGGCCGGGGATCGGCGTGGATGAAAATCCGGATTTGAGGGCTCTGGTGGTCAATGAAGCCCTGTTTGACTGGAAGTGTCCCGCCTGCGGTTACGAAGCACAGCTGGTTTACCCCTGCCTTTACCACGATAAAAGCCGGGGATTTATGGTTTATGTGGTGCCCAACGGCAACGACAGCGAGCTTCAGTCGGTTGATATCAGTGAAAAATTTTCTCAGTTTAACACACTGACAAAAAGGGTCGTTACCTCGCTGACCGGCTTGAAGGAAAAAATCCTGATTTTCGAAGCGGGTCTCGACGACCTTGCGGTAGAGCTGGTTAAAACCGCGCTGATCGATGTAGCGGTAAGGAAGCATGGGAAAGCCGTGGTATCGGGTTATTTTTGCTACGCGGATGAAGCGGCGGGCAAGATCGGGTTTTCGTGCTTCCTGAAAGGGGAAAAAGAGCCTGTACGTCAGGAAACAAGGATCGATGTTTATCATAGATCGCTCGAAATTGTCAGGAGCGTCGGCGCTTCACAAGAGGGCGGAGACTTTAAAGCGGTGGATTCCGAAGCCGCTCAGAATATCCTGCGGATTTACCGCGGCGAGGAGGAATAATCATGTGTGGCTTGTGCGGATTTACCGGTGAAGTAATTGACCGCGACGAAGTAATTAAAAACATGACGGACAAAATAACCCATCGCGGACCGGATTCCAGCGGTGTTTTTACCAGCGACGCAATTTCTATGGGCTTTCGCCGTCTGAGCATTATTGATATCGCCTCTACCGGCGACCAGCCGATCTACAATGAGGACAAGTCTCTGGTGCTTACCTTCAACGGCGAGATTTATAATTATCAGGAATTGAGAAGGCTTCTGGTTGAAAAGGGGCATCAATTCTACACCAATACCGATTCCGAGGTGCTGGTTCACGGCTTTGAGGAATGGCGGGAAGAGCTGCTGAACAAGCTGCGCGGCATGTTCGCGTTCGCCATCTGGAATACCAAGGATAACAGTCTGTTTATCGCGCGTGATTTTTTCGGCATTAAGCCGATGCACTATACGCAGGCGGGAGGCAGCTTTGTCTATGCCTCTGAGATTAAGAGCATTCTGGAATTCCCGGGCTTTCAGAAGGTCTTTAATAAAAACGCGCTGAACAATTATATTTCGTTTGAGTATTCGGTTCCGCCCGAGACTTTTTTTGAAAATGTATTCTGCCTGATGCCGGCGCATTACCTCTGGTACAAAGACGGAAAAGTCGAAACGCACCGTTACTGGGAACCGAAGTTTGAAGCGGACGACTCCATGACGGAGGAACAGGCGGTTACTGAGATTGAGAATATTTTTGAGAACTCTGTCAGCGCCCACAAAATCAGTGATGTAGAGGTGGGCTGCTTTCTTTCCAGCGGCGTGGATTCCAGCTATGTTTCCACCTATTTCTCCGGGCAGAAAACCTTTACGGTCGGCTTTGATTACGGTGAAAAATACAACGAGATCAGCTGGGCGCAAAACCTCTCGGAAAAAATTAACGTCGATCATCACTGCAAGGTGATTTCCGATGATGAATACTGGGGAAATATCCGCAAGGTGCAGTATCATATGGATCAGCCTCTGGCGGACGCCTCCTGTATCGCGCTTTATTTCGTATCCAAAATGGCGAGCGAATACGTAAAGGTGGTGCTTTCCGGCGAAGGGGCGGACGAGCTGTTCGGCGGATACAACATTTACCATGAGCCGGATGATTTTGAAGCCTACAAAAAGCTTCCCCTGGGGCTTCGAAAATTTTTCGCCTCCGTGGTAAAGCTGATTCCGTTCCGCTTTAAGGGCAAAAACTTTCTCATCCGCGGCGCCCAGCCGATTGAGGAAAGCTTTATCGGCAACTGCAGCATGTTCACCATGGACGAAAAACGCAGATTGCTGAAAAGCGATATCCCGGTTACACGCCCGCAGGAAATTACAAAGAAATATTACGAGCGCGTAAAGGGCAAGGACGACGTTACCAAGATGCAGTATCTGGATATCAACGTATGGCTCGTCGGCGATATCCTGCTGAAGGCCGACCGCATGAGCATGGCCAACTCGCTGGAGCTGCGCGTGCCGTTCCTCGACAAGGAAGTGTTTCAGGTTGCTTCGCGTATTCCTCGCAAGCTAAGGGTCAACAAAGAGAACACGAAGTATGCCATGCGCCGGGCGGCGCTGAAGCATTTACCCACAGAGACAGCGCAGAAGAAAAAGCTTGGCTTCCCCGTACCCATCCGGGTATGGCTGCGCCAAGAGAAGTATTACAATATCGTAAAAGAAGCGTTTACGGGGGAAGTGGCTAAGCAGTTCTTCCATACCGATGCGCTCATGCGCTTTTTAGATGATCATTACAGCGGCAAATGTGATAATAACCGCAAAATCTGGACCATATTTGTATTTTTGGTCTGGTATGATATTTACTTTAACAACGGCTCCCACGAACCGGGGGATTTCCCAATCCGGGCAAAATAAAACCAGCGCCCCGAACGGGACGCTGGTTTTCCGCGATAACCTTCATCTCTTTTTGTTGCTCCCCAAATATAGTCGATTAACTTAAAGGCGGTTACGTATTTGCAAATATATTTTTCGTGTTGCAAGGCGGACAACAGCAGCACGGAAAACAGACCGCAAAGACCGGGTGGTTTTGGCGTTAATTGACTATAATTACGAATTAGCTTGCGCGGGAGGGTGTGTAGGGTATTCAACAGGGTGGCAATCCTGGTGAACC
>JAEZWL010000125.1 GCA_023420245.1 Bacillota bacterium
ACTACTCTAAGGATATGAACATCTGGCACCTTTCGCACGAGGGTCTTGACCTAGAAGACCCCGCCAACGAGCCGATCTACGACAAGATTCTTGAGCTGGGTGTTTCTCCGGAGCAGGCTCCCGACAAGCCGACTTATATCACCCTTAAATTCGAAAAGGGCGTTCCGGTCGCTCTGGACGGTCAGAAGCTCTGCGCCGTGGATATGATTGCGAAGCTTAACCAGGTTGGCGGCGCGAACGGCATCGGAATCGCGGATATTGTAGAGAACCGCCTCGTGGGCATGAAATCCCGCGGCGTGTACGAAACGCCCGGCGGCACCATCCTCTACCACGCGCACAACAAGCTCGAGGAGCTTTGCCTCGACCGCGACACCTACCACTACAAGCAGGGCATCGGTGTGAAGTTTGCCGAGCTGGTGTACTTCGGCCAGTGGTTTACTCCGCTGCGTGAAGCGCTCTCCGCTTTTGTGGACAGCACGCAGGAAACCGTAACCGGCGAAGTGAAGCTCAAGCTTTACAAGGGCAACATTATTGACGCGGGCGTGACCTCCCCGTATTCCCTCTATGACGAGGATATCGCGACCTTCAGCGAGGATGAGGTTTACAATCAGGCCGATTCCAGCGGCTTCATCAACCTGTTCGGTTTGCCGATTCAGGATCAGGCTATGAAAAAACTGAAAAAATAATCCGGAATATGCCGGTTTGGGGCAGGCGGAAGCTTGCCCCACATTTCAATAATGGAGAGTGTGTACTTTGAAGCTTTGGGCTGGCAGGTTCCACAAAGAACTCGATCAGAAAACAAACGATTTTAATTCCTCCATCTCTTTTGACAGCCGTATGGTTCATGAGGATATTGAGGGCAGTATCGCGCACGCGACCATGCTTGGCTCATGCGGCATTATCGATGCAGCCGAATCAGAGCAAATTTGCGCCGAACTGAAAAGAATAAAGGAAGAAATTGATAACGGTTCGCTGCAAATTGATATGGAATCGGAGGATATTCATACCTTTATCGAAGGAGAGCTGACCGCCCGGCTGGGTGCCGCGGGAAAACGCCTGCACACCGCCCGCAGCCGGAACGACCAGGTTGCGGTGGATGTAAAACTATATTTGAAGAAGCAGTGCGACGCACTGTACGGGCAGATTCAGGAGCTGATAACCGTGCTCTGCCGCAAGGCTCTGGAGCATAAGGATACAGTGATGTCCGGCTATACCCATATGCAGCGGGCGCAGCCCATCACATTCGGGCACCATCTTCTGGCTTACGCCGAGATGTTTCAGCGCGACCTTTCCCGCCTTGCGGATACGAAAAAGCGGATGGACGAATGTCCGCTCGGCTCCGGCGCTCTTGCCGGAACCACCTACCCGCTGAACCGGGAAATGACGGCTTCTCTTCTGGGTTTTGACCGCGTGACGAACAACAGCCTTGACGGCGTTTCCGACCGCGACTTCTGCATGGAGCTTGCTTCGGATATCGCCATTGCCATGGTTCACCTTTCCCGCTTTTCCGAGGAAATTATTCTCTGGTGCTCGTGGGAATTCAAATTTATTGAGCTGGACGACGCGTTTTCCACCGGCTCCAGCATCATGCCGCAGAAAAAGAACCCGGATATCGCCGAGCTGGTTCGCGGCAAGAGCGGCAGGGCAATCGGCGACCTGATGACGCTGCTTACCATGATGAAGGGACTTCCGCTTGCTTACAACAAGGATATGCAGGAGGATAAGGAAGCGATTTTTGACGCGGTGGATACGCTCCATATGTGCCTGACCGCGTTTATCCCAATGGTGGATACCATGCGTGTTTTGCCTCAGAATATGAGAAAAGCAGCTGCCGGCGGCTTTATCAACGCGACCGACTGCGCCGATTATCTGGTTGGAAAAGGGCTCCCGTTCCGCGATGCCTACCGGGTTACGGGCGAGCTTGTGGCGGAATGCATCGAAAGCGGTCTGACGCTGGAAACGCTTCCCTTGGAAACATACCGAAGGTACAACGATTTATTTGCTCAGGATATCTACTCCGCAATCTCGCTGGATACCTGTGTCAACGGCAGAAAGGTAACCGGCGGTCCTGCTCCGCAGAACGTGGAGCAGCAGGCAAAGCGGGTGCTGAAAAAACTGGGGGCGGAGGAATGATCAAGGCAGGAGTCGTGGGCGCGACCGGCTACGCGGGGGCAGAGCTGGTTCGCCTGTTAAGCGGTCACCCGCAGGCGGAGCTTGCGGCGATAAGCTCCGTGAGCTTTGAGGGGGAAACCCTTTCCGAGGTTTATCCGGCTTATTACCGGCTTTGCGATATGGTTTGCGGTTCGCAGAGTGAGGTGGTCGAAAAGTCCGACGTTGTGTTTGCCGCCCTTCCGCACGGTCTTTCGCAGGAACTTGCGGCGCATTGCCAGAAAGAAGGAAAAGTTTTCGTTGACCTCGGCGCGGATTTCCGTCTGGAGAGTGAAGAGGAATACAAAGAATGGTATGACGGTACTTTCTTAGATAAGAAGCTGCACGAAGAAGCGGTTTACGGTTTGCCGGAGCTGTTTCGCGAAGCCATAAAGGGAAAGAAAATCATTGCAAACCCCGGGTGCTACACCACGACGGTGCCGCTGGCACTCGCTCCGGCGCTGAAAAACGGGTTCGTTGAAAAAACCGGCATCATTGCGGATTGCAAGAGCGGCGTGACCGGCGCGGGCAGAAAGCCCACGCAGAACACGCACTACGCCGAACTGAACGAGGGCTTCAGCGCGTACAAGGTTGCGGTACACCGTCACACGCCGGAAATGGAGCAGAGCCTTTCCCGTGTTGCCGGTGATAAAATCACGCTCACCTTTGTGCCGCACCTGCTTCCGGTCAACCGGGGAATCCTTGCCACCTGTTACGCAAGGCTGAAGGACGGCGTGACCATGGAGCAGATACAGAAGGCTTATCAGGAGCAGTACGGTGAAGAATATTTCATTCGCCTTCTGCCGCCGGGCAAAGAAGCGGATATTAAGAATGTCCGCTATTCCAACTTTTGCGATATTTCTCTGCATATGGATACCCGAACCAATACGTTCATTGCCGTTTCCGCGATTGACAATATGGGAAAGGGAGCGGCAGGGCAGGCGATACAGAACATGAATCTTGCGTTCGGAATAGAAGAAACCGCCGGATTAAAGCTGTTTCCTCCGGCGTTTTAGGATAAGGCTGAAGGGCTTTTCAGGTTTGAGAGGATGGTCACTGAAATGAAATGGATTGAAGGCGGTGTTGCCGCGGCAAAGGGCTTTACGGCATCCGGAGTTTACTGCGGTATCCGCAAAAATAAAACAAAGCAGGATCTTGCGCTGATTTATTCCAGCGTGCCCTGCAAGGCGGCGGCGGTCTATACACAGAATTTGGTAAAAGGCGCGCCGATTCTGGTAACCAAGAAAAATATCGCGGACGGAACCGCGCAGGCGATTATCTGCAACAGCGGAAACGCGAACACCTGCAACGCGGACGGTGAGGAAAAGGCGCGCATGATGTGCGAAGCCGCCGCAAAGGAGCTCGGAATCCGGGCGGAGGACGTGATTGTTGCGTCTACGGGTGTTATCGGGCAGACGCTGCCGATTGAACCGATTCTGCAGGCGGCTCCCGCGCTGGCAAAAGCGCTGTCTCCCGACGGCTCGGCGGATGCGGCAAAGGCGATTATGACTACCGATACCCAAGTAAAGAACATCGCGCTGGAGCTGGAGATCGGCGGAAAAACGGTACGCCTCGGCGGCATCGCCAAGGGCTCCGGTATGATTCATCCCAATATGGCGACCATGCTCTGCTTTTTGACTACCGACGCGGTGATTTCCGCTCCGGCACTGAACGCGGCGCTGCATGAGGCGGTAGATGTAAGCTTTAATATGGTCAGTATCGACGGGGACACCTCCACCAACGATATGACGGCGATTCTGGCCTCCGGTCTGGCAGGAAACGAAATCATCGAAGAAAACACCGGGGATTATCAAAAATTCGTGGGGGGCTTAACCGAGCTGAGTACGCTCTTAGCCAGAAAGGTAGCAAAGGACGGCGAGGGCGCCACCAAGCTGCTGGTTTGCAAGGTAACCGGCGCGAAGAGCAGGGAGGATGCGGTTCTTGTTTCCAAAAGCGTTATCTGCTCCAGCTTGCTTAAGGCGGCGATGTTCGGTGCGGACGCCAACTGGGGACGCGTGCTCTGCGCCATCGGCTATTCCAAGGCGCAAACGGATATCAACGCGGTCGACGTGGCATTTGAATCGAAAGCCGGTCGTATTGAGGTTTGCAAAAACGGAGCAGGAATCAATTTCAGCGAGGAAAAGGCAGCGGAAGTCCTGGCGCAGGATGAGATTAATATCGATGTCACTCTGCACGACGGCTTCGAAGAAGCGACCGCCTTCGGCTGCGATCTTACCTACGATTATGTGAAAATCAACGGAGATTACAGAACCTAAAATATAGGAAGTGAAAGCGTGAATATCAGCAATAACGACAGGGCAAGGGTTCTTGTGCAGGCGTTACCTTACATACAGCAGCACGCGGGTAAGACCATCGTCGTAAAGTACGGCGGAAACGCGATGGTGAACGAGGCCCTGAAAGATGCGGTTATGAGCGACATCGTACTGATGCAGATGGTAGGCATCCATGTGGTGCTGGTACACGGCGGCGGACCGGAAATCAGCGGGATGCTGAAAAAAATCGGCAAGGAAAGCAGATTTATCGACGGACTCCGCGTAACCGACGGAGAAACGGTGGATATTGTACAGATGGTGTTGGCTGGAAAGGTCAACAAAGACCTGGTACAGCTTCTGGAACGTCACAACGGTCGGGCAATCGGTCTCTGTGGTCTGGACGGGGGAATGCTGAAGGCGGAAAAGCTGAAGGGTGAAAATGACCTTGGCTTTGTGGGCGAAATCACGGAAGTGAATCCCGAAATTATCTCCAAAGCTGCCGCCAGCGGTTATGTTCCGATCATTGCCACTGTCGCGGGTGGGGAGGGCGGAGAGGTCTTCAACATTAACGCGGATGTCGCTGCGTCGCGCATCGCTGCGGAGATCGGTGCGGAAAAACTGATTTTGATGACCGATGTGCGCGGTCTTCTGCGCGATAAGGACGACGAGGATACCCTGATTCCGGAAGTGAACGTCAGCGACGTTCCCCGGCTGCAAAATCAGGGGATTATCAGCGGCGGCATGATACCGAAAATAGATTGCTGCGTGGAAGCGGTGCGGCGCGGCGTAAAATGCGCAACCATCATAGACGGGCGTATTCCCCATTCCATCCTTATTGAGCTGTTCTCCGATGAAGGCATCGGTACTATGTTCCTGTAAAACAACGATCAGAAAACGGGGTGAAAGCAATGACCTTTGAAGAGGTTAAGAAACAGCACGACGAGAATATCATGCATACCTATTCTCGGTTCAGTGTGGCGCTTGTTTCCGGCAAGGGCGCAACGGCAAAAGACTGCGAAGGGAACGAGTATATTGATTTTACCAGTGGAATCGGCGTAAATTCCCTTGGCTACTGCGATGAAAAATGGGTAAAGGCCGTATCCGCGCAGGCGGCGGCTTTGCAGCATACCTCTAACCTGTATTATGTTCCGGTGCAGACCGAGCTTGCCGAACGGCTTTGCGGAGCGACCGGGTTCTCTAAGGTGTTTTTCTGCAATTCCGGCGCGGAGGCAAACGAATGCGCCGTTAAAATTGCCAGAAAATACGGAACGGAAACGTACGGCGAGGCGCACAACGAGATTGTAACGCTGAAAAATTCGTTCCACGGGCGTACGGTCACGACGCTTGCCGCGACGGGTCAGGATAATTTTCACCAGTTTTTCACGCCGTTTACGGCGGGCTTTTCCTACGCGGAGCCGAATCTGGAGAGCGTTCTGCAATGCGTGAACAAAAACACCTGTGCCGTTTTGATCGAGCTGGTGCAGGGCGAGGGCGGGGTTCTTCCGGTGGACGCTCAATTCGCGAACGAGCTGAGCGCCTTCTGCAAAAAGCATGATATTCTGCTGATGGTTGACGAGGTGCAGACCGGAATCGGTCGCACCGGCGCGCTTTTCTGTTACCAGAATTACGATATTATGCCGGATGTCGTTTCCTGCGCAAAGGGGCTCGGGGGCGGTTTGCCCGTCGGCGCATGTCTTTGCACGGAGCGGCTCGGAGATGTTCTCGGTCCCGGATTGCACGGAACTACCTTTGGCGGCAACCCCGTTGTCTGTGCCGGAGCGAATGCGGTGCTTGACCGCATTCAGGAGGATGGCTTTCTGAAAGGGGTTAAGGCAAAGGGCGAATACCTGAAATCGAAGGTGGAAGCGATGGAACAGGTGGAGCTGGTGCGCGGCATGGGAATGATGCTTGGCGCCAAGCTGAAAAAGAACAACGCCAGGGAGGTAGCCGCCGAATGTGCGGAAAACGGACTGCTGGTTCTCACCGCAAAGGAGATGCTCCGTTTCCTGCCTCCTCTGACCATTACCTACGAGGAAATCGATAAGGGTCTCGCCATTTTACAGCATACATTAAACAGGGCTTGAGCTGTAATAACATATATTTCCAAAACCGAGTGGTCGGTTTGAATCAAATTTAGGAGGGCAACTATGAAACATCTGCTGAAAATGCTTGATTTGACAAGCGAGGACATCACCGGAATCTTAAATCTGGCAGACCAACTGAAATATGAGCAAAAGCACGGCATTGAGCACCGTGTTCTGGCCGGAAAAACACTGGGAATGATATTTGAAAAGGCTTCTACCAGAACGCGCGTTTCTTTTGAAGTGGGCATGTATCAGCTCGGCGGCCTGCCGATTTTCCTTTCCGTGAATGACCTGCAGATCGGGCGCGGCGAACCGGTTCAGGATACCGCGCGTGTGCTCTCCCGCTATCTCGACGGCATTATGATCCGTACCTTTAAGCAGTCGGAGGTGGAAGCCCTCGCGCAGAACGGCTCCATTCCGATCATCAACGGCTTGACCGACTTCGCTCACCCCTGCCAGGTTTTGGCAGACCTCATGACAATCCGTGAGTTCAAGGGCAGTCTGGACGGATTGAAAATGTGCTTCATCGGCGACGGAAACAATATGATGAATTCCTTGATTGTCGGGTGCCTGAAAATGAAGATGGAGGTTGCGGTGGCGTGTCCCGCCGAATACCGGCCGAGCGCGGCTGTGCTCGATTTTGCCGTGGCGCATCCTGCATTCAGTATGACGACCGACCCGCTGGAGGCGGCAAAGGGCGCAGACGTTGTGATTACCGATGTCTGGGCTTCCATGGGGCAGGAGCAGGAGTCCCAGAAGCGCCGTGAAGCATTTAAGGGCTACCAAATCAACGATGCGATCATGGCGGCAGCAAAGAACGACGCGATGGTGCAGCATTGCCTTCCGGCTCACCGGGGGGAGGAAATCACCGCCGAAGTGTTTGAAAAGCACTCCAAAGAAATTTTTGAGGAAGCGGAAAACCGCCTCCACGCGCAGA
>JAEZWL010000138.1 GCA_023420245.1 Bacillota bacterium
GTGTTGTAGCAACTTGTGATTGCACCATCAGCCACTCCCACAACGCCGCCGACAGAGCCTTTGCCGCTGACTGCCCCTGTGTTGTAGCAGCTTGAAATTGCAGCAGCAGCGTATCCCGCAACGCCGCCGATACTGCTGCTTGTGCCGCTGACCGCCCCTGTGTTGCAGCAATTTGTGATTGCACTATTAGCCCCTCCCACAATGCCGCCGACAATGCCTATTGCGCCTACCGCCCCTGTGTTGCAGCAATTTGTAATTGTACCATTAGCCAATCCCACAACGCCACCGACATAGGCGTTACCTTTGACATATCCATTGACCACGCCGATGTTTTGAATTGTGCCGGAAGACGTGTATCCAAACAAGCCCTGATAATTTTTCGTACCGTCATTGGTATGCAGACTGCTTACAACATTGTTGCCAGAAAGTTGTGCTCCGTCATAATTTCCGCCGTCAAAGGTTCCTCTAAACTGGTTTGTTTGCGTTCCAATCGGCGTCCAAAGATTTGCGGACAGGTCAACGAATGCCGACAGCGTTATGGTTTTGCCTGTGAAATTCACAGCCGTTACGCCATTTAATCCATTGGTTAAGACGGCAAGACCCGCGACCTGTGCCGCCGTGCTGATTGTGTAGTTTGATTGGGTTCCGTCGCCATACCACCCGGTATCATAGTTACCCGGACTCGTCCAGTAGCAGTCCGCAGTCGCCCTTGTAGTCGCCGCAAAGCTCGACTGCAAGGTATCAGCAGAGCCGTTATTCGTTACAAAATAAAAATAATAGGTATTGTTGCCGCCGTTTGTGTAGCGGATGGAGATTGTGTTCGCAGGATTGACCGCATCCTTATCTCCATTTAATACATAGGCGTATGGCTTGTAGGTATCACTGTTCAGTACGCAGGACGCACTGGTGAAATCAGTCAGGCCACTATCCTTAGTTAGGTATACCTTATAGTTTGTCGCACCGCCAATTATAGGAATGTCAATCCTCGCGGAGATGTCATAAGCAATGACTTTAAATGCGGGATTCCCCGTAACCGTATCCGCGCTTGCGGTAAAACCGATCGTTGGAAGTGCTGCTGTTAGGATTGTCATGGCAAGCGTGAGCGCCAACGCCTTTTTGCCTACACCGGCTGAATCACCGATCTTTTTGAATATCTCTTTAATCGTTTGCCTTTTCTTTTTCAACATTTCTTTTCCCTCCAAAATTTTCAGTTTTGCTTTGCGGCTCAATCAAACAACAATTGCATCTTTTCTTCAATTTAAAAATCCCAGGCAGTGCAGTATCATCACTGCCGCGATCATAATTACAGAGATACAGCCAAAAATAATATGCCGTTTCGCACTGTCATTGGACACCAAGTGATTGCAGACTTTGCAGCTGGTAGCGTTCCACGCCACCCTTGCACCGCAGCAGCGGCAGCGAAATATTTTTAGATTCACATAGCTCCACCCCACAAGCTTACAAACTTTTACAAAGCTACACTACCATAAAAACGCATTCTATGACCATGCTCGACACAAATAACCATTTTGACGACATATCTGGTGTTTTCCTCCAAATTTTTATTGCATAATATGCAAGACGATCCCAGGAGGCAATGCTCGATGGCGCATAAGGACGAAGCTGTCCGCTAGACTACTACAATAACCGGCGAATCAAGGCAAAGCTAAAGGGCTTATCGCCTGCTTTACACAGACAACAAGCCCTGTCGGTCGCTTAACTAAATATTTGTCTAACTTTTTGGGGTCAGTTCATTTTGGTTTGCAACAGTCCCAATCAATTATTCAAGCAACTCCCTCAGCATGTCCTTTGGGTGCTCTAAAAACTGCCTCGTAATTTGGTAATTGTCAGTTTTTTGGTACTCAGTCTGCCGGATCCCTTTTTCAGAAAGCGTATAGATAACACTGTTGGGGTAGGCGGTCAGAATAGGAGAATGAGTCGCGATAATCAATTGGGAATCCTGCTTGACCAATTCGTCTATGCGGCACAGCATGGCAAGCTGCCTTTGAGGGGAGAGGGCAGACTCAGGTTCGTCAAACAGATAGAGACCGTGACCGCCCAGACGGTTATTTAGCAGCGCAAAAAAGCTTTCTCCATGCGAGCACTGGTGCAGAGAACCGCCGTAACTCGATTTTATAAGGGGAGCTGTCGAAGAAATGGAATCCAGCGCTTCAATGTTGCTTGCAACATTATATAAGCTTTCAGCTCTTAAAAAATATCCATCGCGGGGATGCTTTACACCTCTTACGAGCTTGATATAATCATTTAATATAGAGTGGGAGCGGAAGGTTTCAAAGTTAAAATTGCGGCTGCCGCCTTCCGCGTTAAAGCCGTAATTTACCGCAATTGCTTCCATCAGCGTCGACTTTCCCATTCCGTTTTCCCCAACCAAAAAGGTTACGTTCGGGTGCAGAGACAGCGATTCCAAAGCGCGAATTGCGGGTACGGAAAAAGGATACTGGCTGAAATTCGATATTTGATCTCTTTTGAGGATTACTCTGCTCAGATATTGTTCCTGCATATTTCACCTCGTGAGCTGATTTGGAATTATTGTTGATTAATCGGTAAATCCGTTACGTCATACGACCTGCAATTGCGCCCGTTTTTTTGGAAAGTATTTTTTCCCCGCTCCGAAGGAATAATAAAGGAATCCTTCCAAAGGGTGGTGAAAATGTGAAAGTAGCAATAATCGGGGCAGGGCTTTCCGGATTGTCCTGTGCCATTACGCTTGAAAAGCACGGGATAACCCCCGTTGTCTTTGAAAAAAGAAGCTGTGTGGGAGATAGGTTCGTCAATGCCGAAGCGATGTTCAGCATTTTGGAAAGACCGGTTCGGGACGGGCTTGCCTATCTGTCCGAAGAGTACGGGATTCATCTGGAACCCATCAGCGAAGTGAATCCCCTAATCATTCATTCCAGGAATCAAAAGAGCAGTGTGAACGGAAAAATCGGGTACACCAATATCCGTGGTCGTCATGAGAATTCCTTTGAGTGTCAGCTTGCCCGGCAGGCAAAGAGCGAGATCATCTTCAATTTTACAGAAGATTATACGGAGATTGCAAAGGATTTCGACTCCCTCGTTCTGGCAACCGGAGACGGCGACTATTCGATCAAAGTGGACAATTACCGCAGCGATATTACCTGCTCCTTGAAGGGAGCTACCGTAGCAGGGACATTTTTGACCGCTGAGCCGCACGTCTGGTTCAACTATGATATTATTCCCAAAGGCTACGCCTGGCTGATTCCGTATTCCCAGAAGGAGGCAAATCTGGTAATTGCCTTTCCGGAATATGCACAGACAGAAATTTATGATATTGATAAAATGTGGGAATTATTTTTTGACCTGACCTGCCGCGATTTGCGGCAAGACCTGAAAATTACGGACAGGTTTCAAATCAGGCATTACATGATGGGGGTTTGTAACTCTCCCAAAATAGGCAGCACTTATTTTACGGGCAATTGCTTTGGGACAATTTCTCCGGGACTTGGGTTTGGACAGTTTTCATCGATGCTGACAGGGGTTTATGCCGCCTTGGATATTTGCGGGGAGGCTCAATACAGCGAGCTGGTCAAGCCCTTATTCGAAAATTACAATCATTCCCTTGCGCTGAGGCGGTTTATTGAAGAATTGAAAGACGATGACTTTGATCGAATCGTAAAGGACTGCAATTATAAATTCATCGATAAAACAATCAGCCGCCTGTTCCGCTCGCGTGGCAATTTCGACCTGCTAAAATGGCTGATGCCATTCCTCTCCAAATAGGCGGACGTCTTCCGCCCTTGCCCGGTTCACAGGCAGCGGGTTATATGCAATTCCATAATAACACAAGGGCGGCAAGAAGCAAAGCGGTTATAGAGTCAATCACTCTAAAACCACCCAGTCCTTGCGCTCTGTTTTCCGTGCTGCTGCGTTGTCCTCCTCCGCAGGTAACAGCCTGCTTTTGCCATTCACCTTGCATCACAAAAAATATCCCTCGCAGGTACAAGGCTGCTTTTCAAGCAATCGACTGTAAAAGGAGGATAGAAAAAGCGGACTTGAGCTTGCAAGAGCGATATCGCTCAGCCTCAAGTCCGCCGAAATGCTTAAAAGACGATAAACTCATTCTTCGGTGGGATTTTCTATTTCCGGTTCTACAGTTGTACCCGAGTAAGTCAGGGACAATTTTGGATAATACGGTTCATAGGAAATGTTTCTGGAAGCGAATTGCACAAGAGAACCTTCCTCTGTGTTTGTTATCGCAAATCCGTAATTTGGATAGGTTCCGCCGAGCCAGTCGTTGACAAGGGCGGTAACATCGATTTGGATCGCGGTGTATAAATCAGCGGAGGTAATATCCGCCTGAACAGAAGTCTCGACAAAAGTCGGCTTGGTATTATAGGTTACCGTACTGGTGTTAATGGCGGAGGTGACTCTGTTAAAAACAATCGTGCTCGGTGATTCATTTGTTTTCAAAAGAATAGATATTTCGAGCAGCGCTTTTTGAACCGACGCTACAGGCAGTATAGGCAGCTCAAATCTTAGAAAACCCATGCAGCTTTGATAAATTTCATCTAACCCAGCGTATACGACAGGGTATATAGAGAAATTTGTGTTCGGCTGCGCCGATGATATAAAGGTGGTTTCGGTTGTGTTCAAAATGATGGTTTGCAAAACAATCATCCCTTTCTCATTTTTCGGTGCTGAATTTCAGGGGGGTGATGCTCTTTTATTCATAATATTTTTGTTTTTTCGATTTGTGAATGCAATAGCATAATTTTAATTGATAATTATTAAAAAGGACCGTACGGATTCTGTTCGTACGATCCTTTTTTGCTATTAATGAAAGACGGATTATTCTTACCATTCATGATGCCAAACGCGTATTTGCTCGCAGGTACAAGGCTGCTTTTCAAGTTAAACAGCTATAAAAAATTTTGCAAAAAGTATTGACCCTGACATAGTGTCATAGTGTACTATAAAAACATGCAAACAATCCCGAATATTAAAACGGAGGTGCGGTCATGAAAACCGTAAAACAGGTTTCCGATTTAACCGGTATCAGCGTGCGTATGCTGCATCATTACGATAAAATCGGATTATTAAAGCCAAGCACAATCACGGAATCGGGTTACAGGCTGTATGGCAATGAAGCCTTGGATACCCTTCAGCGAATTTTGTTTTTTAATGAGCTTGATATCCCATTGAAAAAAATCAGTGAAATTCTTGCAAGTCCACAGTATGATAAAATGCAAACACTTCAAAAGCAGAAAGAACTGCTCATCTTAAAGCGTGACCGATTGAATGAATTGATCGTCTTAATTGAAAAAAAGTTGGAAGGCGGAAGCACAATGAGCTTTAAAGAATTTGATATGAGTGAATATTTTCAGATGCTGGAAGCCTATCAAAAGGAGCATGCATCTGAAATTGCTCAATACTATGGCGGAACAGAAGAATTCAACAGCAATCTTGAAAAAATGAAATCGAAGGAACTGGAAATCGCGAAAATGGCGATAAAAGAGTTTGGCAGTATTAAAGAATACACCGAAGCCATGAAAAATAACCTCGACCGTTTGCCGGAGATTATGGAAGGCTATGAGGCAACGAAAAAGAAGGTAGGGGATGATTTGTCCCGGATGAATCTATTAACTGAAAAGCTGACATCCGATTTAAGTGAAAGCCCTTCTTCACCGCATATTCAGGATATTGTGGCGGAAATGGATTCCATCGCCAAAGAGCAGCATAAAGCCCTAAAAATAGAAATGGGCAGAAATCATTGGGGGCTTATGGCGGACCTTTATTTAACAAAACCAGAGTATATAAAGGTAAACGATAAGAAATATGGAAAGGGTGCGTCCAAATTTATAGGGCAAGCCCTCAAATTTTACAGCGAGAACAGGCAGTAAGGAATTGCACAGAAGCTTTGAAAAGCTGAAATATGCAGGCGAAAGAATGGTTAAAACAAAATACAAAACGCCGTTCGAAGCCGAACGGCGTTTTTCGATACGCGGAACGCAGGTGCTTGAATCAGAGGGCGGCTTATTCGTACAAGCCGTAAACCTGCTGAATATTCTGAACAAAAACGATACCATTTCCCGGTTCATCTAGCTTTAGACCGCTTTGAAGGGAGTCGACGACCTGTTGGGTCAGCTCCTGCTTTATAATAATCAAGACGATTTCCTTCTCCGGCTCGATTTCCATATTAAATAGCTTGCTGGTTTCATGAATACCGGAGCCTCTGGCGTTAATGATAGTTGCGCCTGTGGCGCCTGCCTGATAGGCCGTTTCCGCGGCCGTTTCTCCCTTGCCCTTATCTACAATGACGTAAACGGACTGATACACGGTTATTTCTTCCTTTCCTTCATAATTGGCATGGTTCCCACCGAGGGGGATGGAGCCGCAGACACATTCCACTTTTTCCAGGAACGCGATTCCATGATTCGGCTTGGAAAATTTCATACTCTCGTTCAGAACATCGAGAAATTTTACAGCGGCGAATTCCTCCGCTACCAAAAGTACGATTTCTTTGCGGGTGTCATTGAGCGCCAGAGCCTTTAAAAGCTGATTTTCAAACGTCCCTCTTCCTAAAAACACGGTGCCGCCGGGCAGCCCGCACTGCCTTGCAATATGCAGAACCTTGCTGCCAAGACCCCTGTTAACAATCACATAAATCGCTGCTATTTGTTTTTTATGATTCATTGTCTGCAAGTGCAACACCTCCTTTTCTTGATTTTATCTTATAAATAAACCCCAATATCTGTAAAGTAATCAGCGGAGTAAGGGAAACCATGGAAATGACTCCGAAGCCGTCAAGTAATACATCGGCGCCTTCTATGGCGTCTGCTGCTCCCTGGGCGAACGCCAGAACAAACGTCGCGGTCATAGGACCGGAGGCAACCCCGCCGGAGTCAAAGGCAATCCCCACAAAAAGCTTCGGAACAATATAGCTTAACGCGATGGAAATTAAATATCCGGGAAGCAGGTAATGCCACAGCATCAGGTCGGGGATAAGAATCCGGATCATGGAAAGCGCAACCGAAAACCCTACGCCGATCGACAGCGCGGCCAACACGGTTCTCCGCTTCACATAACCGCTGGTTACATCCTCAACCTGATTCGTCAGAACATAAACAGCGGGTTCGGCAAGTACTGTGACAAAGCCCATCACAAAGCCCAGACCCACCAACAGGGGGCTGTTGCCTATTTTGGCGATCTTGTAGCCGACCACCTTGCCGACCTCCATGAATCCTGCGTTCACACCGGTCAGCAGTAGAATAAGACCGAGGAACGAATACAAAAGCCCCATTAGAATTCGCGACCTTTGATTTTTTGACAGCTTGAAAGAGACCTTTTGAAAAATCAGAAAAAGAATAAGAATCGGAAGAAGAGCGAGGAAAATATCCACTGCCATTTTCGGCAGCTCATGAAGAAATGGCTTAAAAATGCCGTTTGAATCGGTAGAGGCGGATTCAAGCGTGCCGGTGATTTTATCGCTCCGGCTGATAATACTCATAATCATAACGGAAATGATTGCGCCGGTTGAGGCAATGGCAACCAGCCCGAAGCTGTCTTTTTCAGAAGCCTTGCTGTCCCGTTTCAGGGAGGATACGCCCATCGCCAGCGCGAGAGTGAACGGAACGGTCAGCGCACCGGTTGTGGCGCCTGAAGCGTCGAAGGAGATGGACAGGAATTCGTTAGACGTAAATATGGCAAGTACAAATATGATACCATATATAACAGTTAAAATCTTGTTTAGGGGAATATTGTAAACAATTCGAATCAGACCAAAGGTAAGCAGCGCCGCCACCCCGACCGATACGACGACCAGAATGCTTTGCTTTGAAATCAGCCCGGAGGTTACAGCATCCACCTGCCCGGCCAGCACCTGCAAATCCGGCTCGGCAATGGTGATGAAGAAGCCCAGCACAAGACCGGCAACGACAACCATCCATATTTTATTCGTTTTTGCCATCGCCGAGCCCATATGCCGGCCGATTTGGTCAATTCCCAGCTCAACCCCCAGCAGAAAGATGGATAATCCCAGAATAAAAAACGACGCACCGATCAGGAACCTGATGAGCTGGAGTGGAGCAAGAGGCGCGATGGTGAAATGCAGAATCAGTACGATTCCCGCAATGGGAGCCACCGAAAATACGGATTCTTTCAATTTTTGTAACAATACACTCAAATAACATTCACTTCCTTTATGTAGGTTTTATATTGATAATGATATCAATCACAATAATACTTTTAGTAAAGTATACATGAAAATAGCCGATTTGTATACTTGATTATACAAAAACATGGAAAAACTTTTCTTTTTTCTGCGTGAATTCTATAGTTTTTCCCAAAATTGAAAAAACAACAACCTTCTTTATTTTAACAAAAAAATATAAATTTTAAATCTTCGTTTGCCGATATATATTGTGAAGTCTTACATTTTTGTGTAATTTAGAAATAGGAAAATAAGAGGGTTTGGGAATATGCGTGTTTTTCAGAAAGCAACCGCCTTGTTGCTGACTTTTTTGTTGGTTTTGAGCTTGGTTTCAAATTTGGAAGTGTCCGCGGCGGAGAAAGTCAAGGATTCAGCGCGAGATTCAGGCGGCTTGTTCGGTTATGAGCCGCCTCCGTTTGACACCTCAAATTTGCTGCTTGGCGGAGGTGCCGGACACCGCGAGGTTTTGCGCGCGACCAGCCAGCCGTCAAAATACTGTTTGTTTAAAGACAGCGGAAATACGGTGGATGAAATCACACCGGAGCTGAAAGATCAAGGCCGCTGGGGTGCTTGCTGGACCTTCAGCGCGCTGGGCTCCGCTGAATCCTCGCTGTATCAGAACGGGAGCAACGATGTTGATTTTTCAGAACGTCACCTCGCGTACTTTACCTATAAGGGAACCAATAACCCCGATAAGCCGGAGGACGGTACGCAGGAGGATACATTTCTGACCGACGCAGCCGGAGATTCCGCACCGTTTATGTCGGGCGGAAATTTCTTTAAGGCGATCGCCACTCTTTCGCGCGGGGTGGGAGTCGAGGCGGAAGACAAGGTTCCCTATCCGGCGAAGGGCGATTTTTTAAAGAATAATGCCGAGGACTTTAATCATGTGGAGGAAGAATACCATTTTGCTTCCCACTATCAGCTGCGGGAAGCGAATTTTCTCCCGAACAGGGATGCGTACGGAAATTTAAACGGCTCCGAAATTAAAAAGTCTTTGTTGAACGGCAATAGCGTTGGAATCTCCTATTGCGCCGATACCGCAAGCTATAATTTGGTTGACGGCGTAAAATATCCTACCTATTATAACGGTACAGAAAAAACTTCCAACCACGCTGTGCAGATTGTCGGCTGGGATGACGATATCGCCCGCACCGCCTTCACAGATAAAAACGGAAAGCAGCCGAACGCAGGCGGCGCGTGGCTGATTAGAAATACATGGGGCGTGCAAAGTGCCTCACGCGGAGGGACTTATTTCTATCTCTCTTATGAAGACCGGACGGTTTCCATGCTCTGTTCTCTGATTATGGACAAAACCCCGCAGGATTCCCCCCGGTATACCCACAATTATCAATATGACGGCGACGGGCAGACGGCAACAATTGGGAACGTCGGCAAGCAGGGAAGCATGGCGAATATCTTTACGGCGACCGGAGACCAGACGCTGAAGGCGGTGGCATTTTACACCACGGGTCCTGATGCCGGTTACAGCATTCAGGTTTATACCGGTTTAACGGATACCGCCTCACCAGTGAATGGTACAAAGGTATTTTCAGTGGAGCAGTCCGGTTCGCAGCCCTATGCCGGCTATCATACCGTAGATTTAAAGAGGGCTGTACCGTTAATGAGCGGAGAGAAGTTTTCCGTGGTCATAACCACACAAAACGCGACTGCACGTCCGGTTGCTTTGGAAAGTAATATATCCGGTTATTCAGAGGTTGGAATCCGGCAAGGTCAAAGCTTTTTTAAAGGAGACGTGTTCTGGCAGGATTTGGCGACCGTTGCCAGAAGCGGAAATGCCTGTATTAAGGCGTTCACCAAGGATAAAAGCGCAGAACCGGAAATTGCGGTTGCACCGGAGAATGCGCTTGTAACCCGGGGGAAAAGCCAACAATTCACCGCGCTGGTCAGCGGGACAAACGATCAAAGGGTGGCGTGGACGGTATCCGGAAACGCCAGCGCGAGTACCGCAATCAGTGAGGACGGAAACCTGGCGGTGGGGTTGAACGAAACCGCGCCAGTCTTAACGGTAAGAGCGGCATTAAAGGCAAACCCCGAGGTTTTTAACGAGGCTTCCGTTATGGTGATTATGCCGGAACCCGCCGTAAAGAAAACAGTACGCTTTTATACTCTGAGAAGCACGGTAAAAGCGCAGACCGTCGCAGTCGGGGCTTCGTTTTCGTCTGTAACGCTGCCGAATTCCCTGGAAGCGATTGTGAACGGGTCGCCGAATAGGGAAGTTCCGGTTTTACGGTGGGAGTCCAGCCCTTGCTTTAGCACGGCTTCTGAGGGTACGTTCGTTTTTAAACCGGTACTTTCTGAAGAATATGTGCCGGAAGACCCGGATAACCTGCCTGTTATTAAAGTCACTGTTGTAAAGAAGAGCTCCGGCGGCAGCTCCTGGCATCCGCGCAGCGGCGGCGGCGGTGGGGGTGGCGGCAGCAGAGGTGGTTCGACGGGCGGAGCCGACGTAGCCGCCCCGAATCCAGTTTCCATTACACAGAACGGCATCGGAACCTCTGTTGTTGTTTCGGTTGAACCGGACTCTGCCGCAACGGTAACAAACCATATTGCCGCCCTCAGCTCAACGGGAACATTTTATCCGACCACGGCGCAAAACAACGCAACGGCACAAAATCACGCGCGGATTGAATTTGTGCTTCCGAATACCGCGGTTTTAAGTCAGCTGAAGGATGCCGATGTCAGCGCGGTGGAGCTATCCGTAAAAATTCCACATGAGGCGGTATACAATACAAATCCCTATGTTGATATTATGATGAATCTGGGGAGCGACGTCCTGCAAACCGCGCAGGCGATGAAAAAAGACATTATGGTCAGCGTTGTGGATACGGCTACCGGGAGAACCGTCTATCAGTGGGTATTCAGCGGTTCCCAGCCGGCGGGCGTGCCCGTGCCGCCCAACGGCGTTAATTTGGCGCTCAATATTAAAAGCCTTTCTTTGGACGCGGTGGTCAGCGGAGCTGTTCCGTCCGTGGGAAAGGGAACCGTGCTCATTTTTGCAGATAACGGGGTACTGCCTGTTCCCGCAACGGTTAAGGCTTATGTGGGGGATCAGGGCTATACGGCGGAACAGACCTTATATTTGTACTACTATAATCCCGCGACCAAAGGTCTCGAGGCGGTGAGCGCTCCGGTCTGTAAAGTGGATCAGAACGGATACACAAGCGTGGTAATCAGCCATTGCTCGCGGTATGTACTGTTACCGCAGCAAATTTCACCCGCTTCCCCCGTCATTCTGGATACAGGGAAGTCACTGCATGTAAAGGCGGGAAAAAGCTATCAGATCATGGCGACTGCTTCTGCCGCGCCGAGCATAACGTCTGCGAACCGCTCCGTGTTTCAGGTAAAAAGGGTTGGCTCCAAGGGCGACCGTTATTACTTTCAGGTGACGGCGGTCGGGAAAAAAGGAAGCTCTGCGGGGCTATATGTAAATGGGGAAAAAGCACCCCGCATTATTGCGAGTATTGTATAGTCAATTGCTATAACTGCTTAAAACATCGTTTGCCCTACCGCGAGAATTCTCCGCCGGACGGTTGTCCTTTTGAAATAGAAAATACACCCCATTTGTTTCAGTACATCATACTGTCTAACAAATGGGGTGCCGTTTATGATTCCGGGGTTACGATTATGGATTATCGCTTTCGGTGCGGGATTTCTTTTTGAAAAAGAAAACGTAGGCTCCGCAGAAGAGGATGTTTACGTAACAGGTTGCGATTCGCCAGAGTGTGATTGCGGGAATGATGCTGGATTGAAAAAACTCACGAAAAAACAGGTAGAAGCCGCCCTCCGCACCGCCCGAGGAACCCGGCAGCGGTACAAAGGAAGCAACCATTGTCACAAAGGTATCCGCTGCAATCATAATAAAGAAGGATTCTTGATTCAGATTAAAGCTGCGGTACACAAAGTAGGCAATGAGACTTGCTATTGTGACTTGAACCAAGGTGAGAAGGATGGTGGAAAAATACAGCGGATACGCCCTGCCGATCATTTTTGAGCTGTCGTGAAAAACCGTAAGCTGATCATGAACCTTATCATATATTTTTTTTGAAAGCTTGTGCAGCTTAATTTTATCCAGAAATCGAACAATTGCCTGCAAAATCCGGTTTGTGAGCTTTTCGTTGCACAAAAACAAAAGAACGCCCAGAATGAATATGCTGTTTGTAATCAGCCCGAAAACGGTGACTACCGCGAAATTGCTGACTTTAGTCTGAAAGTAGTCTAATTCAAAGGAAATCAGAATCAGTGAATAAAAAAAGGTAACGCCATGATGTACCAGAGATTTTACCGCCACCACGGAGCTGGCGGAGCCAATATCCATCCCCATTTTTGTCATGTTATAAATTTCCATTGGTTCCCCCATATTAAACGGGGTAATGGAGCTGTAAAACAGCTCAACCATTCCTGCGTAAAAGGATTTGCCGAACGTCCAGTCTTTTTTTAAATGCCTGCAAAATAAATGCAGCACATAGGCCTCGAGAAACCAGCCCGCGATTACTCCAGCCAATATCCACAGAAGCCAGACCGGCTGCAAATGGAACAGGACATGTCTTAAATTTTTCAGGCCATCCTCCGTAAGCATAAAATATGCCAGTATGCCGACGGACAGCAATAGGGTGAGCGCAGAAAATATATTTTTCAGCAATGCTTTATTCATTATTTTTTTCATAGCTTTCCTTGTTTATCTTTTTATGCGGAGAACTGACCTGCCTATTATACAGCATTATCCCTTAAATGAACAGATCGATATTTTCAAGCCGCCGATTACAGCCCAAAAACAGATAAAAAAGAGGCAAGACACCTAATTTGGCATCTTGCCTTTTTTCTTAGTAAGGCTTCATAAACTGCTGTGTCCAGTAGATAGTGCCGTTGGATTTTTTTGCCGCTCCTACGCCAATCTGGGTGTAAGACGGCGAAAGAATGTTTGCGCGGTGTCCGGCAGAGTTCATCCATCCGGTAACAACCTCCTGCGGGGTTCGCTGCCCGTAGGCGATATTTTCGCCGGCGGAGGAAAACCGCAGCCCGAAGTTTTGCATCATGGTAAACGGAGAACCGTAGGTTGGGGAAGTATGCGAGAAATAATTTTTATTGATCATATCCTGCGATTTATATCTGGCAACACGGCAGAGCTGCCAGTTCGTCTGTAGCGCGGATAATCCGCGTTTGGTACGCTCCAGATTGGTGAGCCTGATTACCTCCGTCTCATAGGATTTGAGAGGAGAGGCGTCTGGGATATTTATTTTTTGGCCCACATTTATCATGCCGGGGTTTTTAATCTGAGGATTTGCCTTAATCAGCTCAGAAATTCCTATTTCGTATTTTACCGCAATTTTCCATAAGGAATCGCCTTTAGCAACGGTATAGGTGGTTGCCTGAGCGAAAGCTGCGGTCGAAATTAAGGTAACACTGATTATAGACGCAAGAAAAGAAATTAATTTTTTCTTCAATTCAATCACCTCGCTTTTTATTTTTTGCATTGTCAGGTCGAATATAGCCGTTAATATATGTTAATGTTTTTGTGCTTGTAAAAACAATAATATTAGTATAGAATAATAAACGGTGGATTTGTTTGTTGCTTTTCACATTTTCGTCATATCTTTATGGTAAAATTAATTAAAATTAAACTGGAGGAAGTTTTTGATGAAATCCATTTTTATAAAAAAAATAAATGCTCTCACGGCAATTGTTTTATCTGCCGCCCTCATACTATCGTTAGCTGGGTGTGGAAACGCCGTTGGAGAAAACTGGTTGGCATCGCCGGCTGGTACTTCTGAATCGCCTTCTTCCGTTGCGGCTTCGTCTGCCGCAGGCAAGAGCTTTGAGCCATCCGGTTTGACTTCCTCAAGCGCGGAAAGCGCCGGCTCCAAGGCGGAGAGCATAGCGGCTTCCTCAAATGCCTCCTCGTCCTCAGCGGCTAAACCGGCTCAGAAACAAGCTCCCGCTATCCCGGCTTCCGATACAAAGGCGGCAGACACAGCGGTAAAGAAAATTACGGAGGACAAGGCTGCGGCGGATACGCCCCGGCTCAAGGTTATCCGCAGTACGGCGCTTGCGGCGGGATACACTCACATTGACCAGCGGGGCGGCTACAATGCGCTTCCCGATCTTGTGAGCCGTAGCTTGTATTCACAAATTTCGAAAAGCGCATATCAGGTAGCCGCTACCGCTACTTCCCAAGGCTACTACCCTACTCAGCGTGTTACCGTTAGCGGCACGCAGCTCAGCGAGGCGCAATTGCGTATGGCATTGGTCGCCTTTATGAACGATAATCCGCAGGTTTTCTGGATTGCCAACGTTTATTCCTATGGCTACAGCCCGGACGGAAAGGATACATACGTGCAGCTGTATTCCTTTGTACCGCAGAGCCAGTGCAATACGATGGTTCAGCAGCTGAACAACAAGGTGACAGCCATTATGAAGGAGATGCCCTCCGGATTAAGCGAGCTGGATCGGGAGCTGTATCTGTTTGACTATATCACTAAAACCAATACGTATGATAAGGCTGCCGTCACAGACACCAGCCGATGGAAATCCTTTAATGCGTACGGTGCGTTGATAGAGGGGAATGTTGTCTGCGAGGGCTATTCCAGAGCGATGCAGCTTCTTTCCAGCTACGCGAATCTGCAATGTCTGTTAGTTACCGGGCAGGGCGGGAACGTCAATCATATGTGGAATATCATCCGAATCGACGGAAACTGGTATCATCTTGATATTACATGGAGCGACAACAGCTCGGTGCTATACAATTTCTTTAATGTAACGGATACGGTAATTATGCAGGGTCATACCGTTTCTCCCCTTGCTTCCACTCTGTCGGAAGCCGAGATCGAGGGTGCCAATGGCGGGGAGCCTATACAATTTAATCTGGTTTTACCGCCCTGCACGTCGACCGACGCAAACTATTTTAAGGCGAAGGGAATCCGCGTTACAGATCTAAACGGTACGGACGATCCCGTGGTTGTTGCCGCAGTAGTATCTGCCGCAAAGCAGAAAAAACAGTCCGTTTCATTTTATGTAAATGAAACCGCCGATTTTGATTCTGTTTTAGCTGGAATGATTCAAGCGTCTCCGTATAAACTGGCTTATTATTTGAATACGGCAAACACGCAATCCGGTGCAGCCAATCAGATCAACATCAGCGAGGTTCGCTACGTTTCAGATCAGGCGTATCGGGGTCTGACCGTTTTCCTTAGCTATAAATAAAATCTGTTTCAATAGTAGAAGGTCTGCGGCTTCGGTTCGCAGGCCTTTTTTGCAGGCATTGTGGCAGAATCCTTTTAATTTGAATATAATAATGTGGAAAAGGATGATGGTTTGGGGGGAGAATCCCAAAATTGCCAATAGAGAATTGTGGGATTCCTATTAACGATTAAAGGAGCAATCTTCATGAATAAGGCTGTGTTAGAGATCAGTTCCGCTTTAGGAAATCGGGAATCCAATATCAGCGCGGGAATCCGTTGGCTGGAATTGCTTCCGGACACCACAGTGATTGCAGGCTCCGGAATATTTGAATCAAAATCAGAGATTGCCGCTGAGAAGCGCAAAGAATGCCTGACAAAGTGCGTAGTCATACTTACCGAGCTTTCTCCGTGCACCCTTCTGGGGGCCTGCCTTGGAATCGAAGTCGCGGCGGGAGGCGCGCAGAATGAGAGGGACATTCAAAAAAACATTACGGTGAATCTTTTAATTTACGAGGGAGTCACAATACGGGACGCGGAATTGACCTTGCCTTATATTAAAATGATCAATAAGCCGGCCGTCATGGCTTCGCTTCGGGAGCTGTTCGGGAATAATAAGGCTCTGGATTATGATTTCTCGACCGCATTAAAGCGGGCAGATTTGACAAATGTAAGTGTTTTTTAAAAAAATCGGGAAAAAGGGTTGACTTACGGGAATGTATTTGGTATTATAGTCAAGCGCCTTACAAAAGAGCGCTCGATGAACGCTGACGAAACTGGAAGCGGAAGTCGATTGCAGGACCTTGAAAATTAAACAACGAA
>JAEZWL010000153.1 GCA_023420245.1 Bacillota bacterium
ATTTCCTTCGCCATAGCGGTCAGTTCAGTCTGTGTGAGTTTGCTGTTCTTTGCCATTAAATTGTAATTGATTCCGTCATTCTCCCAGATGACGTTCTGAATTACGCTGTTTTCTACCGTATCGGAGCCGTAAGAATACTCTATTTCTCCGTTTTTCTGGGCTCTTTTATCTTCTTCCGTCATCTTATAATTTTCAGGGACAAATTTATATTTCTGGGAAAAATACAACAGCGATACGCCTTTATAATCCGTCTTTACAGCTTTCGGATCCATTGTCTCATCAGGGAAGGGTTTGTGAGCAAACAGGCTGATTTGATTGCCCTGACCGGAGGTATAACAGTAAGAAATCTCCTTCTCGACACTGCTACTTTTGCCGTTCTTATCTATAGCGCAGATATTAACAAGTTTAGCGTCTTTAAAAATATACCCATTTGAAAACGTATTTACGGTTTTGGCAACAAAGCCAAAATCCTTTTGCAGTGTTTCTTCCGTTGGAAAAGAGGTATATGCCGGTTTCGATGACGAAAATGAGATATAACCGCTGACATTTGCCGCCGCGAAAACCGTAACCGTGGTAAGACACACGACGGCGGCAATAATTGCCGCGCTTTTGATTGTAAACCGCTTTTTCATTACAGAATCCCCCTTTTGAGATTGTTGTTCAATCGCATAATTAATTTTAAATTTTAACTGGTCGGAAGCCTCCACCCGGCTGGAAAAATCAGAGAGCGCCGCTCTTATACTGTCTTCAAATCGCTTTGTGCTCCGCATTGAAACTGCACTCCTTTCCTGAGTAAAAAGAATCCATTCCGGCCTTAAGCCTTTTTCTCGCTGTGAAAAGTCTGGATTTTACAGTGCCTTCAAGGCATCCAGAAATTTTAGCGATCACCTTGGTAGAAAATCCATTAAAGTAATACAGGACAATCACTGCTTTTTGTTTTGAATTCAGGCGATCAATTTCAGAATATAAAATCCGATTTTTTTCGGACGCAAGATACTGCTCATCGGCAAGATCCTCACTTGATTCCTCAGCCTTTTCCGTCATGTTTTCCGTTGGAATTTCACGGCTGGCTGAGCGACCGTACTTCCAGGCCGTCCGGGTCAAAATTCTATAGAACCACGCGCGGAAGCCACTCGGATTTTGCAGATCGTTTATATGCATATAGCATTGAATAAACGCCTCCTGTGCAATATCTTCGCAGATTGACTTCCTGCCGGTTACAAGAAAGACCGTTCGAACCGCTTCATCCTTGTACTTTTCAAATAGTTGGTTGAATGCGTCTCGTTTTCCTTGCTGAATCATTAAAATCAAATCAGAATCTTCGATTTTGCATTCTCCTTTCCCGGGACTTTTGGTGCACCTGACTATAAGAGCCATAAATGAGTGAAACGGTTCATAAATTAATAAAAGTGTTTTGATTTAACCTTATATCCTGTTGGTCAAGCTGTCAATCTTAATCAAAACCACCAGTTGAACTGGTGGTATGCACAAGCCCTAAAAGGGCATATTACTGGCACAGCGTCTTAAGACGCACTGAAAACCGCATTACAATAAAAAATGAGCGGAATACCCGCTCATAATTGGATATAACTTTTTGAAATTACACAATGGTAATCTGCTTGCTACCTACTGCTTGGCAGATGTCATCTTAAATGCGGGAGTATTGACCTAATTGTATAGATGGTTTGGTTTTTCCATGAAAATCGCTCCCACAAGTAGTGGTTATCCCCATTTCCAAAGCTTCGTTATAAAAATACCTCGTTGTGTCAACATCGTGATAACTGCTAAAGACTTCTATACCGTCAAGACCAAGAGGGAGAAGCCTGTCAAGCATCTCATATCGCCCCTTCAGATTAATGCCGGGATGCGCCAAAATAGCTGTTCCGTTGTTATCGTGAATTATATCTATAACTTTTGTAATACTTGGGAATTCAATGCCAGCATAGCAAGGCTTTCCTTGTGAACAGTAGTCCCAATAAAAATTGACATACGGATTATCACTCCTTGTGCCACCTGTTCGATACGGTTTCAGTATTTCGCTTTCCGCATATTCGCTTTTTTTCAAGAGGACTTCTGCAAATAACTCACCCGTCCAATATTCATTCCAATAGGTGTTGCCCATAATTTCAATTAAATCCCTTTCCGTCAGGGAAAACCCAAGTTTATTAATAAGATGCAACTGCTCTTTAGAAGTGCTTGCACATTGCTTCCTCACATTTTTTTCGAGATTATAAAAATCTTTGCTTTTATAATCAATTTCATAGCCAAGCACATGAAAATTAACACCGTCATAAGTACAATCAATTTCAATTGCCGGATAGCAACATATTTGCAATTGTTCAGCTTTTTTTATTGCTTCTTCCACTCCCGCGACGGTGTTATGGTCAGAGATAGCCATTAACTCAATACCTACGTCTGAACACATCTGAACCAATGCACCCGGAGTGTATTCACCATCTTCACTAAAACAGGAATGAATATGCAAATCGATTGAACTCATTTATTAACCCTCCCCCGTTTCCTTATTACTTTCGCTTGTTTGTTTGTATAGTTGTATTACCATAAATATCATTAAAAGTAATAAAACTCCAAGAAAAACAGGGAGCAAGCCATAGCTCATATTCACTCCCAATAATCCAAACAGCGGCGGTATAAGGGTAGTACCCACATACGCACAGGCCATTTGAAGTCCTATCATTGATTGCGAATACTGGCTCCCAAAATTGATCGGCGTTTCATGTATCAGACTTGGATAAATAGGTGCCAAACCAATACCTATTAAAAATAAGCCGATCAGAGCAAAATAACCTTGTAGGGGTAAGAACAAAACCAGTATCCCTGCTCCGATTAAAATTTGACCGAGTTGAATCATTTGCTTATGCAATAATTTTATGGACAAAAATCCGGACAAAAATCTGCCAAACGTGATACCAATGAAATATAACGAAACCCAGCGAGCCGAAGTAGCGGCAGATATTCCGCAAATGGTAACAAGATAACTGCTGCCCCATAAACTTACCGTGCTTTCAATTCCGCAATAGCTAAAAAATGCAAGTAATACTTGTTTGGCTCCTGGCAAACCAATAAGCTGTTTCATAGTTAATGACGGTCGCCCTGTTTCTTCACTTTCGTTTGCCGGGGATTGTGCCTTTTTCCAAAGCGGTAGCGAAAACAACAATACAGCAACCAATACAAATTGTAATATGCTGATCGCTCTGTATCCGTTATTCCATGATTGCGTCTGTACTAGGTAGTACGACATTACAATTGGTCCAAGCGATGCGCCAATGCCCCAAAAACAATGTAACCAGCTCATGTGCTTTGCTTTATAGTGTAGCGCTACAAAGTTATTTAGAGCGGCATCCACTGAACCGGCACCCAATCCTAATGGAACTGCACAAACACATACCATGAATAAATTGTTAGAAAATGAAAAGCCCATAAGCGCAACCGCTGTCATGGCAACACTCACAGAAGTAACTATACCAGTACCAAACCGCCGAATCACACGATCGCTTAATAGGCTTGAAATAACAGTACCTGCCGATACAATAACTGAAATAATTCCTGCGCTATCAATAGATACGCCTAAGCTTCTGTACATGGACGGCCATGCACTTCCCAATAGAGAATCTGGCAATCCCAAACTGATAAAAGCTAAGTAAATAATTACTAAAAGTAAAACCATCTTAATATCCTCCGTGATTAACGATTGAAAATTGAGCTTTCGTAATGACATTCCATCATATATCGCAAAAGTTTTGTGATATCATCAACACATTTAACGTGCAAATCCAGTCTTTCTACCCCATGCCGACTACATGATAATTTCAACAACTTTTTAATGAGGTCGTTATGCCTTATATCTATAAGCTGACTTTCACTTGTTTGAAAAAATATACCGCTAGCACATGTGTCAATAACTTGGAAAAATCTTCCAATATCCACTATATTATAAAAAGTCATCATTAAAAGTACTCCTTTCTGCCATTCACACTTGCTGCAATAATATAATACCGCCATTTCACACTTGAAACAATCAGCATAACGCCATATACTATAATAAATACGACAAAAGGAGAATGCGGATATGGCAGTCAAACCATGCTCACTACGAATAGATATTCGCCAACATGAATCTGATAACCGAGGAACTCCTATGTTTCCATGCGGAGGATATATTACTACGGTAGGCGACCACATTACAGAGCTTATCCCGTGGCATTGGCACGAAGAAGTTGAGGTGATAATGGTTACAAATGGTGTTCTGAAACTAAATGTTCCTAATCGCACTATTTTGTTAAGAGAGGGAGAAAGTGCATTTATAAATTCTAATGTCTTGCAAACAGCTATAAATGCTGATAATTGTATTTGTGTGGTTAAATCGTTAGTATTTGACCCAAAGCTAATTTTTGGCTCTTTAGAAAGTGCCATAGAGCAAAAATATGTACGCCCCTTAATAAACTGCAATCAACTTCCCATTATTCATTTTCAAAATAAGCTTGAGTGGCACAAAGACGCAATTGACTGTATTGAAAAAGCACTTATCCATTATCAAGAAGAATCCTTTGGCTATGAACTTCTTGTTAGAGATACTCTTTCAAGGCTGTGGTTTTTAATCGTATCCAATCATCAGAATGAACTTGCGAAGCACCACAATTCTAAGAGCACTGAAGTCAAGAGAACCAAAGAAATGCTTGCATACATACATGCTCATTATATAGAACCGATTAGTTTAAAAGATATATCTGATTCAGCCTCAGTGAGTGACCGAGAATGTTTGCGTTGTTTTAACAAAGTGATGGGCACAACACCCATGAAGTACTTGCTTAACTATCGAATCTCTGTAACCGCCGGATTGCTTATAAGCTCTGATTTAAATGTAACTGAAATTTGCAGATTATCTGGCTTTGAGTCTCCCAGCTACTTTGCACTCAAATTTAAAGAGCTTATGGAAGTGACGCCAAGTAAATATCGGCAACGAGGGAAAGGGGTAAATTGATAAGTATTCCATAAACTGCGCTACACTTAGATTTGGTGGTATACTCACCATCATGTGTATATGGTTTGGACACGCTTGGGCTTCTATTATTTGCACTCCCTTTTGCTCGCAAAGTTTTCGTAATATTTGACCTATATCCGCTTTTATTTGTCTATATATCTCTTGCTGTCTGTACTTTGGAGCGAAAACTATATGATATTTGCATCTCCATTTTGAATGTGATAGACTGTTTATGTCATTCATGACATGTCCTCCTTTGTTTTTTTGATGCGGTTGGCGAACCTTCATCAATTCTAACACCGGAGGACTTTTTTCGCTCAGGCTACAACGCAAAAAAGGGACTGTTGCAAAACAGCCCCTTTTGCTCTATGTTCTGAATACGGAAAGCTTAAGTTGATTTAATTCATAATCGGAAGAATATGCTCGCTTATCAGGATACATCTGTCCTTCGGATTCATTAAAAAAGCTGACGCAATTGCAATCACCAACTGTTTATCCGGAATACAGCAGATTATGTTTCCTCCATCGCCCATGGCGGCGAAAGCAGGAATATTCCCAAAAGCAAGCTGCCACCACAGATAGGCATAATGGTTTTGGTTCGCGGTACCGGAAGCAGCGACCCATGCGTCGGGAACGATTTGTTTCCCGTTCCATAATCCGTGATTCAGGTACAGCAGACCAAACCTCGCCATATCGTCCGGAGTCAGCGTAAGACCCCAACCGCCTGTTGTAATCCCCTGCGGGTCATTCGCCCAACCCTTCAATTCTTCTCCAAAAAGGGTATCAAAGCTCATTTCCGAAGCGGTGAGCAAATGCGGCTTTATTTCGGACATACCAATCGGTCGGAACAGCACTTCATTCGCGAATTCGCGGGTGCTTTTCCCCGTTGCACTGGTCAGTATGGCGGAAAGCAAATGTGCGCCCTCCGTTGAATATTTGAATGTTCCGAGCTTTCCGTTCTGATCGATCATTTCCAATGCAAAGCGAACCCAGTCCGGTGACATAGAAAACGCTTCCAAAGGCTCTTGATAATCCAAAAAGGAATATGGGACGGTCATATTCAGGAGGTTTTCGACAGTTGCCTTATCGCGATTTTCATTCTCTTCTTTGAATTCGTAACCAGGAAAAAACGATATTACTTTTTGCCTCACTGACTGTATATACCCCTTCGCGACAGCAATTCCTGTCAATGCCGACAGGATACTTTTGGTGAGAGATGCCACATGAATGGGGGTACGCATATCGTAATTGTTAAAGGATTGTCGGTAGACAACATTCCCCTCTTTCACGATTACAATCCCGCATATGTTACTGTATTCTTTGATAATCACATCATAAAGCTTTGCTCTGTCTTTATCCCCGATTTTAAACCTGTTTCGGTCGTTTCCTTCAAACATTATTATATTGTTTATTCCGCGCAGATTTTCTCCTTTTTGGTTAAAGTACATCAATGTCTGCAAAAAGCATATAACGATATAAAATTTATTGCAATAGCCTATTTAAAATAAATTTCTAACTTTGCGGGTTAATGTGGGAACTCAAATGAGCAATTGGCATACTCCCCAGCAAAAAGCGGTGCAAATTGCGGCGCGCGTTCCGCGAGTCCCTTATTTTATACTAAAGAATATTTTCACTTCTTCTATCTCCATACTTGCGCCGGCCATGCGCATCAAAAAAAACAGCAGCCCGGCTCGATGAGCCAGACTGCTGCTTTTTGGTGCAGTGTTTAATGATAAATCCGAACCCTCAATGTCCTTGAGTGTAACTGTTTTCGTGCCATCCTTGTAATTCCAAACCAATACAATTTTATCGTCATACAGATAAATCGCATTCACAAAGCTGTCTATCAGGCGTTGGCGCTCTGCCTTATCCGAAATATCAGTGGTGCGGAATTTATGCAGCCAGAATAATATCTGCTCTTTTGTGAGAACTGGGTGCTGCAATTCTTCTTGCAGGATGCTGACCTCCAATTGATTCTTGCGTTCTTCTAAATCGTCCAGCCGCTTTTTGGTGGACTCGTTAAAAATACCGGCCTGTATCGCATTGAGCATATTTTCGATGCCTTTCTGTGTTTCAGAAAGCTGTTTTTTCAACATAGGGATAGCGTCACTTTCCTTGCCTTGCAGAGCAAATACAGTGTCAGCAATTTTATTGATAACCTCGTCATCCATGACCACCCGCATAGTTTGCTGGATGACCAGAGTTTCAATCCAATTCTTCTTTACGGCCTTTTTGTCACACAGCTTCTTTTTCTTGGTATTATGGCAGCGGTAATAGCGGTGGACATTCCCTGTATGGCTGGTTCCGCTTTCTCCTACCATGTACCGCCCGCATTTTCCACAGTGAAGCTTTGTGGTCAATATGTAATCGTCCTCTGCCTTATGACGAGCAGGGGCTTTCTTGTTTTTGCGCATGCGTTCCTGCACCTTATCAAATAATTCATTCGGGATAATGGCAGGAATACCCTCCGGTACTACCACATCACGATATCTATATTCTCTGATATAGCGGCGATTTTTCAGAAGATGAGCCATGATATTCAGTGTAATTTTTGTTCCCCTGACCGTGCGGATACCACGTTCGTTAAGCAGATTGACTAGCTGCTGCATGGTTGCGCCTTCGCTGTAAGCGGTGAACACCTCCAGCACCACGGGAGCCGTAACAGGGTCAACTTGGAACTGCTGTTCCTTATCTACTACATAACCAATCGGGAGCGTACCGCCGTTGTAACGGCGTTTGAGAGCATTGTCCGTCAAGCCTCTAATGACCTTCTCCGAAAGCTCGGCGGAGTAATATTCAGCCATTCCCTCCAGCATAGATTCCAGTAAAATGCCCTCAGAGCCACGGGAGATATTCTCTGTGGCGGATACCACCGTCACACCATTTTTACGGAGCATCGCCTTGTAGTGAGCAGAATCATAACGATTACGGGCAAACCGATCCAACTTCCATACGATAATAGTTTCAAACATGACCTTACCGCTGTCTTTAATCATCTGCTGAAACTGAGGACGGTTATCCGTTTTGGCTGACAGCGCACGGTCAATATAGCTACTTAAAACGTTGATACCTTTACTTTCAGCAAACGCCATACACTCCCGCAACTGCCCTTCAATACTTTCTTCTCGCTGATTATCAGAAGAGTATCGAGCATAAATCACACCGTTCATGCGTTTTCACCACCCTTCGATACCATCTCCATCAGAGCTTGCTTAAGCTTGTCGTTCATGGGGGATTTGGGGTCAAAGCACATTTCGATAAACTGCCGAAGCTGCTCATTCTCCTCGGAGAACTTCGGCTTATAGGAGTATAACTTACCCTCCGGCTTGTCCGTCCTGCCGAAAATATAATCCAGAGATACATCAAAATAATCCGCATACCAGACCAGCAATGGCAAAGGCGGAGCAGACTGGTCATTTTCATAGCGGTTGATACTGGACTGAGTAGCGCCAGCCAGCACAGCAAACTTTGCCTGCGATAAATTTACGCTCTCCCGTAGCAGTTTGATTCTTTCCGCAACCTCTTTCATGCACATCCCTCGCTTTCTTTTATTCTTATATTAACCCATATTTAAAACAAAATCAACTCAATTTTAGATTCAACATGGATTCTCATAACGATTCGGATTGTTTTTGTTGGCCTTTACCGGAAACCGCACTTTAAAGTGCTAAAACTTTGTCTGGGATTCCGTCTGGACGCGCACTTCCTTTTTGGCTACCATAGTAAGCAGGAGGTGGTGAAGATGCAGAGTGTAATCAAGCAAATTTACAGTGGTGAATTGTGTCCGGCAGAGCGTTCCAAAGTATGTATCACAGAATTTTATACAGCAAAAAATACGGCGGTACAAGCTCATGATGCCTTTGAAGAAAAGCTGTGTCAATCTATGAAAGAGGAACTGGACGAGTATCTTTCCAAAGAATCGGATGTAACCGCCTATCATATGGAGCAGGCGTTTTCAGACGGATTTAGGTTGGGCGCACAGTTGATGCTAGAGGTTTTGGAGGTGGGAAAAGATGATTGAGTTGGAATACATAGAAATAGATGGTTTGCTGTATCCTAACATTGCTTTGGATGATGAGGAGCTTTATAGTGGCCTTGGTAAATATGGCAATCTACGACTGAAATATCTGCACGAACAAAAGCCGGAAATGTATCGGGAATTGCTGGTTTCGGGTAAGCTGGCAAGGCACTGTGCCGATATTGAGAAATCCGCTTTTGACATGGCAGAGCGGATTCGAGGACAGTATTTGGAGAAAAATCTCCCGCCTCTTGAGGATACATTAGCAAGGATACAGGCGTTTACACTGGCGCAGGACATTGCGGATGAATGTGTACTGCACGATTTGATATATGTCTAAAAGATAGCCACCCTGCTGATTTACGGTCAGCAGGGCAGTTCTATTTATGGAAAATTAAACAGTGTAACTACAGTAAATTAAATTCGTTAAATTTCATCCTCAAATATGGGTTCGATATTCTCTCTAATAAGTTCTATTCTGTCCTTAGCATCCGGTACGAAAAAAGAAGCAATAGAAATCACTACTTTTTCTTCGTATTGACGTAAATCGCATTCCCACCATCTCCTAGTCAATACTTGCATAAAGGTAGTGGAAAGTCTCTAAAAAATATGATATGCTTTCCCTTGTAAAAACTTGGATTTCCCATGCAGCGTAGAAGCCATAAGTAATAAATTCTAAGGGGGTGTACCGTGGATACCGCATTAATATTAAGAATTGCTTCTGAGAAAAACCAGCATTTTGCGAGTAACGAAATTGCCAGTCTACTGAGTCAATCGGCATTAGTGGAAAAGCTCACGGCAGATTTTGTGGATCACCCTCTATTTGCTGTCTTTCGGATTATGAGTCTGAGTGAAATCCCACATATTGAAAGACTGCCTTACACGCAGAAAATAATAGCTTATATTAACCAGAACATTGCGACTGCACATGGATTTTCAAGTTTAGGCGGAGTTGAAGAAATTGTCCCTTGCTACAATGCAATGCTATTGGAAGCCTATTGCAGACTTGGCCTTGCTACCAGCAAAGAAGCACAGGCAGCTTTAAGTTGGATAGAGCAATATCAGCTTTTTGGGCGCAATCAAACCACTTCATGGCCTTATAAAGGTGTATGCAAACATGGTGGCTGCCTTGGAAAAACGCCATGCTATATTGGTATTGGCAAAACCGTCCGTGCGCTCACCACCTATTCAGAGTGCGTAAAGTATAAAAACCAGAACGTGGAAAGACTCTTGATACAAGGGACAGGCTATATGCTTCGCCATAAAATGTTTCAGAAATTATCGGACGGCAAACCAATCAGCGCTCATATTACAGATATCATGTTTCCGCAAAGTTACGCACTCTCACTTACAGACTTAATTTATATTGTCGGCAAAAGGCGGTTAACGGCAAGTGAAGATAGTGCAATGTTGTTACATCTTCTTCAGGAAAAACAAATAGCAGCAGACCAATGGAAGATAGATTATCTATATAGTTATAAAGGCTATGTTGGCTTTGAAAGCAGGCGCAAAGCATCGGAATGGGTTTCAGCACTGTTTCCAATATGGCTATCTGGCTCAGTGTAAGGATATACGAATTTTAACCGAACAGCTTCGACTTTTTATAAAAGAAGAGCTGTTCGGTATTGCTACGCCCCTAGCGCCTGCCAGTCAATCTCTCCATAAAGCTGAGGTTAATCGGCTTGCCCGACGAGGTTGTAAATAATGGTGCTTTTCTTCCGTTTCTATCAATTGCTTTATGAAGGATGCCCTTAATAAGGCATAATGCCATTAAAAATTGACTACAAGAATTTTTTAACCTTTTTGTGATACTGGACAATTCCTTGAAATTGCTCTATTATAGATTGACGATAATTAAATATCGTCATATATAGGGGGATTGCCATGAAGAAAACAGTAGAACAGCTTCAAGCTGCGCTTGACCGAGAAATGGAATATACTGAGAAGCTCAACAAGAAAATTGACCTCATGAGAGAGCAGTTAAAAGAGCGCATTACTATACAAGAGCACGAAAAGGCTCTTGCTTTGCTCAAAGAAAAACACGTGCAGGAATTAGCGGGAATTAATAACCGTCAGTCAAAGGGACATAATGCGCGTGGTGCCGGACGCAAGAAGAAGACAACAAATCAAGTCGTTTTGCGAGTTTTGGAGTTGCGGCAGGAAGGTTTATCTCAGCAAAAAATCTCAAAAGCTATTTTTGAGGAGCTTGGAATCGTCATTAGCCGTACAACCGTTGGAGAAATTGTACGTGGTGAACATGGAAACGGTACTGAATAGACGCAGGCCCTTCGTTCTTCCCTTGCGCCGAAGGCAGCAAGGAGAACTTAACAAAGTTAAGGCAGGAATAGGGGAGTTCCGAAACTCCCTCCAGACCGCTTGCCGCCAAGGGCGGCAACGACATTCAGCAAGGGTTTGGACATTATTTTTAATGTCACCCATTTGGGGTTCCATAGCGATTATTTTCAGATATAGGGGTTCCGGTATCGTCATAAATTGTTATTGATAAAAACTCCTACTTGGGTTCTACGTATTTTTTAACAGAATACAGAAGGGTTTAACAACGATTCAGGCTTTGTCTGAAAGCGGTAATTATAAGTTGTTTCACAACTCTATTCCTGCCTTAACCAGCCGTGTTACCGTAATTGGTGAAACTGGATACGGTTAAGTTTCAGCTTGACAAGTCATTTCGTGAGCGCTACAATAATTGTACTAAAGGGTAAAAATGCCCATAAAAATTGAATAGTCAGCTTCGCAGGATGCCGTGGCATTTGCCTAAGACTCAGGAGGGCAAATGGCAAAAGACGACATCGGGATGGAAATCCCTCAGCAGGAGATCGAAAGTCTTGCAAGACTGCTCCTACCGAAAATCCGCCAGTTCTTTGAAAGTGAAGAAGGACAGAGGGAGTTTGCTGAATGGAAAAAGTGGCAGGCGCAACAGGATACAAAAGAAGCTAAGTGATATATAACAAGAAGGCGGTGGTTCGAATGAACCGCCGCCTTACTTATACAAATAAATTTCCATTTTCCCTAAAAACAATTCCTTTGACTATTGTAGAAACAAGTAGAGGGTATATTTGAGCAGTATCTTCAGCAATAGCCCAAACCTTTCCACCTTCATTTGCATCTGCTCCATGATCAACAGCATTTCGAACTTGACTTATGTATTCAATCATACCACGATGCTTTTTTGAAAGTATTGCAGAAAGAGCACTGCTTTTTTGACCTATTCCATTTTTTCCGATTAATGAGACTCCATGCTTATCCGCAATCTGTTGTAAAAAAGATTCGAAAGCATTAGATGCATATATAATAGGTGCCTTAGGATCAGTGGAAATATTTAAAATTTTACTATAAGCATCTGATAAAGGATTAAATACATTTTCCTTGCTTATAAAATCGCATACCAAATCACCGAGTTGCTGACTAAGAGCATTATCATCAGTAGATTTGAACTTAATCGCCAATTCTAACATTTCAATATATGAAACCTCATCTTGGTTAAGTTTATAAATATTGGCACCATCATTGATAACGGCCTTAGAATAAGTTCCAATGTTAATAATTTCATTACGAATATCTTTATAAGAATTTGGTAGAGCATATAAAGTTTTAATTTGCTTAGAGGCTAAATCCATTGAGCCTGTAAAAGCATAGCGAGTTTTAAATGTGATGTATGGTTCATATTGTTCTAGGACTAAACGTACTATGACCGCTTTGTGATTATCGTCTCTAGCTGAAACTAATAGTCGGGCAAAATAAGACTCACTAAAATAATGAGTTGTTACAGAATCGTACTTTACAAGACCAAATTGTTCTGCCATCGTCAAAGCATTGTCTGTTTGAACTTCTGATATATCAGCAAATTCGCTTATAAATTCTTTTGTACAGTTACTTGATTTAGCCAATACAGCATCAACAACACCAACTATATCTTCGGCCGGGGAAAATACAATATTATAAGGCATTTCGTCACCGCCTTATTCCTTGAGACTCTCAATTAATAGTTTTATTTTCTCCGAAGCCTCGTCAATCTGTTCAAATGTAATGTCTAAATTCACATTCAAATTAATGACAATTCCCTTGCTGTTAGTTGAGGTGTAAATAGGTGCCACAACAGCGGTTTTTGTAGGTTCATTTAAAATACTTTCTTCTGTGATGCTTACAGGAGGAGTGCCATTATCATTTGCAATTATTTTTCCGTCAGACTCCAACACTAGGTTGGCACTTTTTAGAATTTCAATTATTGTATTAGCCCCAGCACGAGTGTTATTATTTGTGCTACTTCCTGATGAGTATAAGATATGGTTTACTAAACTAGTTTTTTCCATACCATTTCTAATTCTAACTGCAGAGAGCATACGACTAAGGAATTCATCACTTTCAACTTTTTGGGTCCAGATACGAACCACTTGCTCATCCATTTTCAAAGAGTAGGCACGGCCTAAATCCATACCTTCTTGTGTAGGAGCCTTCTTATTCCCTTCTGAAATAAATCCCATTTGTACAAGAAATGCATTATTACGACTTACAACAGTCTTGTCCATTCCAGTTGCTTGAGCAACAGCATCCAAAGCCATTGGAGTGCCTATTTTTCCTGTGGAATAAGCCTTGATAATTTTTACTAATTCCTCGTATGATGAACCCGGAAGTTTAAAATTTTCAGCCATTTATAGACCCTCCCAAATGTATTTAGTAATTATATACATTATATGTGAATATTGCTACTGCGTCAATAGAATCAATCAACCTTGCAAGAAAATTTTGTAAAAATCTACACTTCACCATTTTCTCCGATATAAAGCAATAATCCGAACCCATCCCCAACGGGGACAAGGTTCGGATTATCATGATTTGGTGCGGGTGACAGGACTTGAACCTGCACGGTTTTGCCACAAGAACCTAAATCTTGCGTGTCTGCCAATTCCACCACACCCGCGTGCAAAAGCTATTATACGTAATAATAGCTTTTCTGTCAAGTTATTTTCCAAGTATGCCCTGTTCCAGCATAGACTGTGCCGCAAGCATAGCGCCTAATCTTCCGCTGTGGTAATTCAAGCCGCCCTGCATCCAAGCGGCATAGGGCTCGCGAAGCGGCGCATCCGCCGAAAGCTCGATGGAGGCGCCAAGCGTGAAGGCTCCCGCCGCCATGATGACCTTGCAGTCGTAACCGGGCATATCCCACGGCTCCGGCGTAACAAAGGAATCGACCGGCGCGCCTCTCTGCACACCGCAGCAGAACGCGACAAGCGCTTTCTCCCTGCGGAGCAGGACAGCCTGAATGATATCCGCGCGCGGCTCATCGTATTTTGGCGTAACATCATAGCCGAAAAGGCTGAACAGCGCGGCGGTAAATACCGCTGTTTTCAGTGCCTCGCCCGTCACATGCGGCGCATGGAACGCACCCATAAACAGCTCGCGGTTGTTGCCGAGCGTCGCGCCGATTTCCCGTCCGGTACCCGGGGTCGTCAAGCGGTAGGAACAGCTTTCCACCAAATCTCTGCGGCCAGCAATATATCCGCCGGTGGGCGCGACACCGCCGCCTGGATTCTTAATTAAAGAGCCTGCCATTAAATCGGCGCCGCAGCTGACCGGCTCCTCCCGCTGTACAAACTCGCCGTAGCAGTTATCTACCATAACGATGCAGTCCGGCGCTTTGCGCTTCGCGATCCTCGCAATCTTCTCAATATCCTCCACAAAAAGAGACGGACGCAGACTGTAACCCCGCGAACGCTGAAGATACACCATTCTGATTCCGGGATGAATCCGGTCTTCCATTTCTTCATAATCCGGAGTCCCGTCGGCTTTTAAATCCAGCTGTTCATAATGGATTCCGAATTCCTTAAGAGAACCGTTGCCGTCGCCCGTTAAGCCGATGACGCCGCGAAGGGTATCGTACGGAATACCGGTGACACTGAGCATAGTGTCGCCCGGGCGCAGAACACCGAACAACGCGACCGTAAGCGCATGGGTGCCGCTGACAAAATTATGACGGACCAGCGCATCCTCCGCGCCAAGCGCTTTGGCGTAAACCAAATCCAGAGCGTCTCTGCCCCGGTCGCCGTAGCCATAGCCGGTAGACGCCGCAAAATGGCTCTCGCTGACTCCCGCCTCGACAAAGGCCGCCATCATTTTCTGCTGATTATAATCGGTTGTTTCATCGATTCGGCGAACCGCTTCCTCCGTTAATCGGGTGGCTTTTTCGGCGGCGTTCGTGATAGAATCATCAATTTTAAAATATGGGTACAGCATGCTTTCCTGAATTACTCCTTATCATAATCATCGTTGTTGCCAATTACCGGATTGCCGTCTTTTCCGAGCAGAACGGTCAGCCCACCGGCATTGCCCCATGCCGTTTGCAGATAGTGCACGCCGGTTTCCCGGTCCACGATAACGCGGTAAATATCCAAAGCTCCCTGTGAGTAAAGCACCTCAAACCGCTTGCTGTCTTTCATGATACCCTGCTCCTTTTGTATAGATTTTATTCCTGTACTATAGGGTTATTTCCGCAAATTCGCCCGCGCCTTGAAACCCGAAGCTCTTATAGAAGTATTCGTTCTCATTTCGGGCACGCAGGATATAGACTCTTTCCTGCTTTAGCTGGGACAGTACTGCCGCAAGCGCCGCGTGACCGAAGCCCCTTTTGCGCCAATCCGGTTTTGTTGCCACTGCGGAAACCATGGCCTGATTTTCCGCCTGAGCGATACAGATTGCACAGGATACCAGCGCTTCGCCATCCTTGACTCCGACCGCCGTTGCCGCGCCATGTCGAATGCGATGAGATAAATCCAGGTAAAACGACTCAAACTCCGGTGGCTGAAAGGTATCGGTTTCGCATTCACAGAGAAGCGTATATAATCCGCGGAGACTTGGGTTCATCTCGAAGGAAGCCGGCGTTTTCGGTTTCATGATGTTTTGGTAGACCATGATTTCTCCCTGCACGGTAGCCGGCAGACTGAGCCGACGGGCAGTGCGGAGATCACAAAGCAGGTGCCTTGCACCCGTCATGCGGATCAAATCCCCGAGCTCTTCAAAATCAGCGTCGTCCAAAACATCCAGAGTAATCGAATCATCCAGCTTGCAGATTGCCGCCTTATTTGCCTGTGTCCAGAACTGCGCGAACGGCTCGTCCATGCCATAGGCCGCAGCGGCAGATCGGATGCGACAGCCGAATATCGTATTGTCAAAGGAGGAAAGCTCCTCCGGAAGAGATATTTTTTTAATCATTTTGTTCCTCGCCCGCAATTTTTTCCGCAAGCTCAAAAATTAGCTTTTGTGCGGAGTAATAGTCCTCCTGCGCAATTAAGCCGACCGGCGCATGCAGGTAACGGCAAGGCAGGGATACGGCGACGGTTCTTACGCCGCCTCTCGATACATGGATGGCACCGGCGTCGTTTCCGCCGGCAACCGCCCGTTTTGCCTGACATTTGACACCGACCTTTTCCGCCGCCTCAAACGCCATTCTGTAGTATTCCTTATCGTAAATCGTACTGCGATCCATAAACGAAAGAACCGCGCCATCCCCCACCTGGCAGACCTGCCGTTCCTTTTCCACACCGGCAACGTCCGCCGCTGTGGTA
>JAEZWL010000165.1 GCA_023420245.1 Bacillota bacterium
GTAAGTACATCAGATGATCCCTGTGAAATGTTCCGCCGCATCGACTTCCCAACCGAAGAATTCTTCCCGCCGAATGTCGGCGAATTCAGCGGCGGCGGCGATCATTGCCACAAGCCAAGATGACAGGGAACGACTGCCCTTCAAAAAAGAAGCCCGCCTGAACAGGCGGGCTTTCGTTATGCTTTTTTCAGTCTTGCAAAATTCGCCATTAATTTCTTGGTTCCCACGGTTTCGAACGCGATTTCCAACAGCGTATCGTTGCCCATGGGAGAAGCGGAAATAACCATGCCGGTTCCAAAGGACTTATGGCTCACACTGTCCCCCGGCATAAATTTGTCAGCCGGCGGAGTTGCGTGCGTAATTCCGGCAGGACCGAAATTACGAGCAGATTCCGTGGTGACCACTCTGGCTTCAAAAGCGGAGGTCGGCAGGCTCATGCCCGGTGCCGGCTTTTTCCATTCGCGGGTTCGGCTGCGCTCGACCAGCTCGTCCGGTATTTCCAAAAGAAAACGGGACGGCTTATTGCGGGAGGTGCTCCCGAATATCATACGGCTCTCGGCATTCAGAATATACAGCTCCTCCTTCGCTCTTGTGATTGCCACATAGGCGAGGCGGCGCTCTTCCTCGATTTCTTCCGGGTTATAGATTGCCTGCATTCCCGGGAAAATACCGTCTTCAAAGCCGGGCAGGAACACCACAGGGAACTCCAGACCCTTTGCGGAATGCATGGTCATCATAACCACGCTTTCCGACTGTGTATCATAGTTATCGATATCCGTCATTAAGGAGACTTCCTCCAGAAAGCCGGAAAGGCTGGCGGCTTCCCCGTTATCCGCCTCGTACTGAATGAGGTTTGAAGCCAATTCATTGATGTTGTCGATGCGGTCCTGCGCGTCGTCCTCCTCCGCCGCCTGAAGGCAGCGGATATAATCCGTCTTATCCAGAATCATATGGTACAGCTCGTTAAGGCTGACATCCGCGTTATTCGAAGCGTCAATCAGCTCCTGAATTGTGGAAGCAAACTGCAGAAGCTTCGGGGAGGTTCTGCGCAGCGGTTCGTATTCGTCTGCATGCCGGATAACGTCGAACACGCTTTCCCCTACCTGCACGGCGATTTCCGCCGCCTGTGCGATTGTTTTGTCGCCGATGGAACGTTTCGGCTGGTTGATGATCCGGCGAAGGCGTATCTCGTCATAGGGGTTGTTGATTACGCTCAGATAAGCGATCATATCCTTGATCTCTTTGCGCTCATAGAAGCGGAGACCGCCGATGATCCTGTATTTGATACCGGATTTTACAAACACCTTTTCCAGCATATTGGACTGCGTGTTCATGCGGTAAAGAACTGCAAAATCGGAGAATTTGCGACCTGCCGCGTTTTCATCCAGTATTTTTTTAGCGATATTATCGGCTTCATCCTGTTCGCTGTACGCGGTATGTATGCCGATCTTTTCTCCGGAGCCGTTGTTCGTCCAAAGGGTTTTTCCTTTGCGCTCCTGATTATGGCTGATGACCGCGTTTGCGGCATCCAGAATATTCTTGGTGGAACGGTAGTTCTGCTCCAGCCGGATAACCTTCGCGTTCGGGAAGGTTTTTTCAAAGCTCATGATGTTTTCAATCGTGGCACCGCGGAATTTATAAATGCTCTGGTCATCATCGCCGACAACACAGAGATTGGTACTTCTCTGCGCGAGCAGCTTTACAAGAAGATACTGCGCGTGGTTGGTGTCCTGATACTCGTCCACCATAATATAACGGAATCGATTCTGGTAATATTCCAGAACTTCCGCATTGCTTTGAAGCAGGAATACACAATTGCAGATTAAATCGTCAAAATCCATGGCGTCGGCTTCACGAAGCCGCTTTTGATAAAGCTGATAGGCTTTGGCGATCAGCCCGATACGGTTATCCCCGCCTGCCTGCTGAGCATACTCGTCCGGCTGTATCATATTGTCTTTCGCATGGGAAATCTCTGACAGAATCGCTTTATGAGAGAGGTACTTGTCCTCAATTCCAAGTTGCTTCTGGCACTCCTTCATCAACCGCCGCGAATCATCGGTATCGTAAATGGTAAAATGGTTGGAGTAGCCGATCTTTTCCCCGTCGCGCCGCAGAATACGCGCGCAGCTGGAATGGAACGTGGAGGCCCAGATATCCTCGCCATCCGCGCCGAGCAGCGCGACCAGACGATTTTTCAACTCTCCGGCAGCCTTATTGGTAAAGGTAATGGCAAGAATCTGCCATGGGCGGCAAGGGTCTACCGCAAGACAGCTTCGCACCTGCTCCGGCAGGGGCTGCCCGTCCTGCAAATACTGCTCCACCGCGTTCAGGTCGTCCTCGCTGAAATCCGGGTCAACCGTCCTGCTTACATAAGCGTTGCCATAGCGAATGATATTCGCTATGCGGTTCACCAGCACAGTCGTCTTGCCGCTGCCCGCGCCGGCTAAAATCAGCAAGGGCCCGTTTACACTGAAGACAGCTTCCCGCTGCATATTGTTCATTCTGGAAAATTCTTTTTCCAGAACCTTTTTCCTATGCTCTATAATTTGTTCTGTTGTACTATTTAACATGTATCCACCGCCAGAATTAAAATAAGCGAACAAACGCTCTTTGGTAACTATCGTACAAAGTATATTCTACAATATTTTA
>JAEZWL010000190.1 GCA_023420245.1 Bacillota bacterium
CTTTAATACTTCTGAAATTGACGCCGTCGCATACACAGCGCTGTTCAATTCCTATCATATATTTTCATCTCCAAACTCAGCTTTAACTAAAAATCAAACTTTATTATATCACACTCAACAGCTTTAGAAAAGAAATATTATTCCAAAAAATTCATGAACTTACATAAAATATAATTATTATGCATTTTTATTGCAGGATAGATTTCTGAATGCTATAATATACCTTAATATAAATGAGGTGTATTAATTGAAATTTAACAATAAGTCTTTGATATCAGAACTTGGATTATTATTCATCACAGTTATCTGGGGCAGTGCGTTTGTAGTCGTGAAAAACACCATAGAAACGGTCCCTTCCGGATATATGATTGCAATACGCTTTGGAATTGCTGCAATTTTAATGCCGATTATCTTTTATAAACGGTTTAAAAACCTAAATATGCAAACGATCAAATACGGTGCTTTTCTCGGTGTAATTGTATTTGTCGCATACTATTTGCAGAATATTGGAATAAAATATACAACAGCCGGTAACAGTGCGTTTTTAACGGCTGTTTATGTAATTGTTGTTCCCTTCCTGTATTGGATTGTGAGAAACAGAAGGCCGGATATTTTTAACATTTTATCCGCTGTTATTTGTATCATAGGAATCGGATTGTTATCATTGAACAGCGGCTTCCAGATTAATATCGGTGATCTATTATCCCTCTTATGCGGCTTGGCATTTGCATCGCAAATAACGGGCATTAGTATTTTAACCGAAAAAATTGACCCTATTCTGATTTCCTTTACGCAGTTCGCCTTTACCTCGGTGATTGCTTTCGCTGTGGCGTTTTCAACTGAAAGCTTTCCGCAAAAGCTGGGAGTTGATTCTATCGAGGCCTTGCTGTATATCAGCATATTCAGTACATTTATTGCGCTTGTCCTGCAAAACGTTTGCCAAAAACATGTTCCCCCCGCAAAGGCTTCTCTGATTATGTCTTTGGAATCCCTTTTCGGTACTTTATTCGGAATTATATTTTTAAATGAAGCCCTCACGATTAAGACATTTTTTGGCTTTCTCTTAATCTTTATCGCAATCTTAATTTCCGAATTAAAACCGTCCTTTTTGAGCGGAAAGAAAGCTGTGGAAAAAGAATTTGAGGGTTTGGCTAATAACGATTGAGCTGCGGTTCGATTTTTCTGATCCAGCTCCCGCCGTGCAGCCGGAGCCCCCTTCTTTGCCCGAAAATCCCCGTTCTGAACTCGATACAGTGCGTTTGCACCACAAAATGATAAGAGGATATGGATTAGTTCCATATCCCCTTATTTTTATGTTGCTAGATTTCGCTCTACACGCTCATAGCGTTCAGAATAACGATTGGATCATCGCTGCCAGGTTATCAACAATCGAAACAACGCCCCATACTACAAAAACAAAAAGAATAATCGATATGATACGCCAAAATAGCTTTTTCTTTCCGCTCATTTCCTCTGTATCATCAATCGTTTCCGTCGTGTCGCCGAATCCAATTCCTCTTATCACATTTTCAGCGTGTTCCAACTCTTCGTATGCCACATAGAGATTTTTATTTGTATGAATACTCTTCCCGATGATTTGAGAAGGGGGACCACCCAGTCCGCTGACCCTCTCCTCGAAAACAATTCCGTTCTCTTGAAATGCCGATTCGATGATTACGGCCTTTTCTTCGTCAACCGTTTCAAGCAGCACAGGGTCTTCATTTTGCGGCGCTCTGAGCTTTTTGCTCCAGCAGCAAGGGCAAAGATTTTCTGAACTTAGTATCTGGCATTTTGGACAATAATACATTTTTATCTCACTTCACTTCATTTATTTTACAATTATAGCATATATTTAATCCTTATAGAACTGTTTCGGCTAATAAAGTTATGATATAAAAATAGGCTGCATCTGCTTTCCTTCCAGAGCGGAAAGTGCTGCGGGCAAAATCATGGTGAAATCAGCAACAACAGAAGACGGCTTATTTGCCGGGTCATCCTGCTTCATCGGCACAAAGTAGATATTCTTATTATTCAACAGCTTTCCGATGTTCTGCGCGGAGGCAGCGAGAGCGTCGTTCGTTGAAACGGCAAGCAATACCGGTCGGCAGGCCCTCAGGTTAGATTTCACCGCCATGGTAACGGTAGTATCCGTAATTCCGTTTGCTAGCTTTGCGAGCGTATTTCCTGTGCAGGGAGCTACAATCATCAGGTCGACCATTTTTTTTGGCCCGATTGGTTCCGCCTCCACGATACTTTTTATCGTTTTGTTATGGCAGATATCCTCCACTTCCCAAATAAAGTCGTTTGCTTTGCCGAAGCGTGTATCGGTTGTATATGCGTTTTGAGACATAATTGGCAGAAGGGTATATCCCGCTTCCGTGATTCGCCGCATTTGTTCAATGACTCTCGTAAAGGTGCAAAACGAACCGCACATTGCGAACCCGAATGTTAAATTGCTCATTCCACTCACTCCTCCATCATATTGTAGATTGTATTTTTAATAATTTCCCCGGCTGTTTTGGGAGCAACCTTACCGGGAAGAGAGAGCGCGTGAATGGCTTTAATATCAAATTTTTCCGCAGCTTCAAAATCAACGCCGCCGGGCAGCGCGGAAAGATCAATAATAATCGGATTCGTACGCATTTTTGAAAGAAGCCTGCGGTTAAAAATCATAGCGGGGGCCGTATTGAAGATAATATCGTATTGTTCCTTCTCCCAAATATCCTCCGTCTTAACAGAGGTATAGTCATAAGATTCAATCCAAGCTAAATCCGCCTGCTTGCGGGCACTAACGGATACCTTTGCCCCAATTCCCCGCAGCATTCGGGAGAGTGTTTTTCCGATTCTGCCAAAGCCGACGACGAGACATTTGCTTCCGTTTATCGTACCCGGAAATTCATGCATTGCGATTTCTATTGCGCCTTCCGCAGTCGGGACTGCGTTACGAACCGCAAATTCTTCCTGTGTATAGTAGTCATAAGTATCAATAGAGTCCCAGATTTCACTTGTTTGATAAAGCTTTCCCATCATACCGCCAAAAACCTGTTTGCTTCTCATTCCTTCTGCAAAGCTGTCGTTCAAGACGATTTTTTCATTGCTGTAGACCATGTTTAAATGGATTCCATCCGAGGTAACCGGAAGCGGCAAAATGATATTTTCACATTTTGCAAGGAGATCATCCAGGCTGGATTTTTTTACATCGCCCGAAAATTCAACATCATCAAATCCCAAAGCGTATACGGTATATCCGTCGGATGCAATGGATTCGGCCAAAGCAATTTGACGTTTATCACCGCCCAATACGCCAAAACTGTTTATATCAATCATAAGCTGAACCTCCATAATCTTCTATCACCATATTATGGAAATATTTAGCCAGTGTGATAATCCAAGAGAAATCAAAAAGTATTTTATTTTTGTATTGCATATATTTATAAATATGTTTATTATAAATAAGTATGGCAATATAATATATTGATTATAAGAATAAAATACAATCAACTAAGGAGCGCAGCATACATGGAGAATGAGGATATTCTATCCAAAGTAAAAAAGATACATTTCGTGGGAATCGGCGGTTCCGGTATGTGCCCGATCGCAGAAATCCTGCATCACAAGGGATATGAACTTACAGGTTCCGACACAAATGAATCCGACACGCTTGATCGAATCCGATCCTACGGGATACCGGTAACCATGGGGCAAAAAGCAGAAAATATTCAAGACGCGGAATTGGTTGTTTATACCGCGGCGGTAAAGCCGGATAATCCGGAACTGGTCGCGGCAAGCGAAAAAGGGGTTCCTGCCGTTGAGCGTTCCGTAATGCTTGGAATGGTAACGCGGCGTTATCCGAATTCAATCGCGGTTTCCGGCACACACGGAAAAACAACCACGACCGCAATGGTCACGCAAATTTTAATTAACGCGGGAATTGACCCATCTGCCGTCATCGGCGGAAAGCTCCCTTTCATCGGCGGAAACGGCCGGGTTGGAAAATCAGATACCATCGTATGCGAAGCGTGCGAATATGTAGATACCTTTTTGCAGCTTAATCCGGCAATATCCGTGATTTTGAACATTGATGCCGATCATCTCGACTACTTTGGAACCTTGGAGAATATTATAAAATCATTCCGGAAGTTCGCCCGGCAGACAACCAGACTCTTGGTTGTAAACGGCGACGATGAAAATTCTTTGAAAGCTGTAAATGAACTTACCAATGCATCTGTCATTACCTTTGGCTTAAAGCCCGAAAACGATTATTACGCGGATCAAATCGCTGTAACTAAGGGCGCAAAAGAAGATTTCAGCATTATGAAGCACGGAGAAAAATTGGCGGATGTTTCTTTGAGTATTCCCGGCAAGCACAACATTTACAACGCGTTGGCTGCTTTTGCGACAGCAGACTTATTGGGCGTTGATACGAAAAGCATCGTAGAAAGTCTTCATCAGTTTACGGGAGTTCACAGGCGATTTGAGGTTTTAGGAGAGTTTAACGGGATTACTGTCGCGGATGATTTCGCACACCATCCGACCGAGCTTGCGGCAACCCTGACCGCCGCTGAAAATATGGGATTCAATCGCGTTTGGGCTGTTTTTCAGCCGCATACGTATTCCAGAACATATATGCTGCTGGACGACTTTGCCAAGGCGTTATCCATACCGGAAAAAGTGGTGCTCTCTGAAATATTAGCGGTTCGCGAGGAAAATACTTATCATATCTACGCCAAGAATCTGGCTGATAAAATTCCCGGCAGTGTGTGGTTTCATACCTTTGATGAGATTACCGATTACGTGGTTGCGAACGCGAAAGCCGGAGACCTGATTTTGACACTCGGCGGCGGTGATGTTTATAAATGCGCGAACCAAATTGTCAGCCGCTATAAAAATATATAACTGTTTCTGTTTCAAAAAAGGTTAGCCATTTGGCTAACCTTTTTTTAGCATCTTTTTTAAATACTGTCCGGTATAGGATTCAGGAACTTTGGCAACCGCCTCCGGAGTTCCTTTTGCGATGATCAAGCCTCCGCCGTCCCCGCCCTCCGGGCCGAGATCAATAATATAATCCGCCGTTTTTATTAAATCCAGATTATGCTCGATGACCAAGACCGTATTTCCGGTATCTACCAGCTTTTGAAGCACCTCGATCAGCTTGTGAACATCGGCGATATGAAGCCCGGTGGTAGGCTCGTCCAGAATATAGATCGTTTTTCCTGTCGGACGTTTGGAAAGCTCGGTCGCAAGTTTCACCCTCTGCGCTTCGCCTCCTGACAGCGTTGTCGCCGGCTGGCCGATTTTGATGTAACCAAGCCCGACATCCTGCAGCGTTTGGAGCTTTCGGGCAATCCGGGGGATGCTGGAGAAAAATTCCAAGCCCTCCTCCACTGTCATTTCGAGGACATCATAAATGCTCTTATCCTTGTACTTAATTTCCAGAGTCTCGCGGTTGTAACGCTTTCCCTTACATACATCGCAGGGAACATAAACATCGGGCAGAAAATGCATTTCAATTTTGATGATGCCGTCTCCCTCGCAGGCTTCGCATCGACCGCCCTTAATATTGAAGGAGAAGCGCCCGGAGCTAAACCCGCGCAGCTTGGCGTCCTGGGTTGAAGCGTACAGCTCCCGAATATCGGTAAACACACCGGTATAGGTTGCCGGATTGGAACGGGGAGTTCGACCAATTGGCGACTGATCTATTTGTATTACTTTATCGAGTTCGGACACCCCTTTAATTTCTTTGAATGCTCCGGGGCGGGATTTTGCTCCGTTCAACTCTGCCGCCAGATACTTATAGAGGATTTCGTTAATCAGGGAAGACTTGCCGGAGCCTGAAACGCCCGTTACGCAAACAAATTCCCCTAAAGGAATTTCAACCGTTACATTTCTCAGGTTGTTCTGGGTCGCGCCAATGATTTTCAGCTTCTTCCCATTTCCTTTTCTGCGTTTTGCGGGAACCTCAACCTTTTTCGCTCCACTCAGATACTGACCGGTAATGGATTCCTTACAGCCGACAATATCCTGCACCCTTCCGTTGAATACCACGTTTCCTCCGTGGATTCCCGCACCGGGACCGATATCCACAATGTGATCCGCGGCTCTCATTGTATCTTCGTCATGTTCGACGACGATGACCGTATTACCGATATCTCTCAAATGCTTTAGCGTTGCAAGGAGCTTGTCGTTGTCCCTTTGATGCAGACCGATACTGGGTTCATCCAGAATATATAAGACACCCATCAGCGAGGAACCGATTTGTGTCGCGAGGCGGATACGCTGGCTTTCCCCGCCGGACTGTGTGCCCGAGGAACGGGATAAGGTTCGGTATTCCAGCCCTACGCTTTTGAGGAAACCGAGACGGCTCCGAACTTCTTTCAGGATGGATTTCGCGATCATCGTTTCCCGATTGTTTAGTGTAAGCTGATTGACAAAATCAAGTGCTTTCGTAACGGACATTTCACAGAAATCACTGATATTGATACCGCCCACCGTTACGGCAAGAGAAACCGGAGATAAGCGTTTTCCGTTGCAGGCGTCACAGGGAATCGCGCTCATATAGGATTCAATTTCTTCTTTAATCCAGTTACTCTGCGTTTCCCGGAACCGGCGCTCCAAATTATTGATAATGCCTTCAAATTCCGTATTATAGACGCCGCTGCCATACTCGTTTTTTCGCTCCAGCCGAATTTTTTCTCCCTTGGTTCCGTAGAGGAGGATAGAAATAATCTCCGGCGGCAGCTTTCCGACAGGAGTATCCAGTGAAAAATGATAATGCTTTGCCAGTGCGGTCATGTACATGGAAGCAATTGTACTGCCCTCCATTGCCCAGCCGCTCGCTTTTAACCCACCCTTATTGATAGAAAGCGATTTATCCGGCATAATTAAGTCAGGGTCAATCTTCATAAAGATGCCAAGACCGGTACACTTCGGGCAGGCTCCAAACGGATTATTGAAAGAGAACATCCGGGGCGTTAGCTCCTCCACGCTGATTCCGTGTTCCGGGCAGGCATAATTCTGAGAGAAGGTCATGTCCTCTCCGTCCGGAATATTGATGACGATAATTCCGTTTGCAAGAGAAGCCGCTGTTTCAATGGAATCCGCAAGTCTGGAACGGATTGTGGGATTGATAACCAAACGGTCAACCACGATTTCTATGGTATGCTTACTGTTCTTTTCCATTTTAATCGTTTCTGACAGATCATAAATCATTCCGTCTACACGCACACGAACAAAACCGCCCTTGCGAGCGGCATCCAGTTCCTTGACGTGTTCCCCTTTTCGTCCCCGGACAACCGGTGCCAGAATTTGGATTCTGGTACCCTCCTCCAAATTCTGCACACGGTCGACGATCTGATCGATTGTCTGCTGCTTGATTTCTCTGCCGCAAACCGGGCAATGAGGAATCCCGATGCGCGCATACAGCAAACGAAGGTAATCGTAAATTTCAGTAACCGTACCAACGGTTGAACGCGGATTTTTTGAGGTTGTTTTCTGGTCAATTGAGATGGCGGGAGAAAGTCCCTCAATATAATCCAGATCTGGCTTTTCCATCTGACCGAGAAACTGCCTCGCGTAGGAAGAGAGGGATTCCACATAGCGCCTCTGCCCTTCCGCGTAGATGGTATCGAATGCAAGCGAAGATTTTCCGGAACCCGAAAGACCCGTAAAAACAATCAGTTTGTCGCGCGGTATTTCAATATCGATATTTTTTAAATTGTGTTCTCTTGCGCCCTTAACCAAGATATTCTTTGAAGTCATGAACTGTTATCCTCCGTAAATTGCAAACTGATTATTTCTCTCCGCTTAATTGTTTGATCTTATCGCGCAGATATGCGGCATGCTCAAATTCAAGAAGCTTTGCCGCAGCCTTCATTTCTCTGGTCAGCTGTTCTATCATCTGTCTGCGCTCGATTGCGGTAAGCCGCTTTTTTTTGGGTCCTTTTTCCTCGCTGTGCGTCGATATCTCCAATATTTCCGAAACTTTCTTTATAATCGTCTGCGGAACAATCCCGTGCTCTTTATTATAAGCCATCTGGATATCACGCCGGCGTTCCGTCTCCCGAATCGCGCGCTCCATTGAGGGCGTCACGGAATCGGCATACATAATAACTTGTCCCTTCGCGTTGCGGGCCGCACGACCAATTGTCTGAATAAGCGAGCGCTCCGAACGCAGAAAGCCCTCTTTATCCGCATCCAGAATCGCTACAAGCGAAACCTCAGGGATATCCAGCCCTTCGCGCAGCAGGTTAATTCCCACCAAAACATCAAATTCTCCCAAACGCAGGTCGCGGATAATTTCCATACGCTCCACAGTATCGATGTCATAGTGCATATAGCGAACGCGAATTCCCATTCCCTCCAGATAGGAGGTCAGATCCTCCGCCATTTTTTTCGTGAGTGTTGTAACCAGGATTCTTTCTCTGTTCGCCGTTCTGAGATTGATTTCTGAAATCAAATCATCAATTTGTCCGTCCGTGGGTTTCACAACGATTTCCGGGTCAATCAGACCGGTGGGCCGGATCACCTGCTCCACGATTTGCGCGGATTTTTCTTTTTCAAAATCTCCCGGAGTCGCGCTGACAAAAACCGCTTGATTGATATGGGAGTAAAACTCATCAAAATTCAATGGACGGTTATCAAGGGCAGACGGCAGCCGAA
>JAEZWL010000206.1 GCA_023420245.1 Bacillota bacterium
GAGGATATGCACGGACTGGTTGTCCGCCTTCCGGAGCTTGCGTTTGTAATGATCGTCGGTATTGTCGGCATGTTCCTCGCCCCCTTTGGCATGCTTATCTCAAAATGGGCGGCTTTAAAGGCATTTATTGACACCAAGAGCATTCTGATGGTGTTCTTCCTTGTATTTGGCAGCGCCACGACGCTGTTCTACTGGACAAAGTGGCTTGGTAAGCTGCTTGCCATCGTCCATGAATCAGAACGCAAGCCAAACACGACCAAGGGCAGCGAGTGGTTCTCTCTGCTTTCTCAGGCAATCCTGATGATCGTGCTTACCCTTTCCTTCCCGATGGCGTCTACCTACCTTGTGGAGCCTTTCCTCAGTGAAATGTTCCATGACACGATTCCGGAAATAATCGGAAGCGGCAATGAAAGCATGATGATTCTGATGCTCTGCACCATTCTTATTCTTCCGGTTGCGGTGCGCCTGCTGACCTTCGGCAAGGAAAAGAAAATGGTGATGTCTTATATGAGCGGCGGTAACCGCGGTAACGATCGCTCCTTTACCGATTCCTTCGGTGACAAAAAGAAAATGTACCTGGCAAACTGGTACATGGAGGATTATTTTGGAGAGAAGAAGCTTCTGAAGCCTTCTCTGATTATTTCCGCTGCGGCGATTGTCATTCTAATAGCGCTTGCAATCGGAGGTGTGGTCTGATGAAGCTGTCTGTTCTTTATGTAATTCTATATTTGATTCTCGGCCCTGTGGTCGGCGGCTTGCTGGCGGGGTTCGACCGTAAAATCTCCGCAAGAATGCAGGGACGCAAGGGTCCGTCGGTTTTTCAGCCGTTTTATGATTTGTACAAGCTGTTTGTAAAACAGACGGTTATTGTTAATAACGTCCAGGACTTTCTGGTCTGCGGATTTCTGATTTTTGTAATCTTCACCGGATGTCTGTTCTTTTCCGGCGGCGACTTGCTGCTGGTGTTCTTTGCGCTGACCCTCGCGGGCGTATTCTTTATCATGTCCGCAAGCTCCGCCAATTCGCCTTACAGCGCCATGGGCGGTCAGAGAGAGCTGCTCCAGATGATGGCCTATGAGCCGATGGTGCTTTTGGTGGCGATCGGGTTTTATGAGGTTACGGGCAGCTTCTCTGTGCAGGAGATTATCGCGAAAAGCTCCCTGCCTCCCATCCTCTATATGCCCGGAATTTTTGTGGGGTTCCTCTGGATTCTCACGATTAAATTCCGCAAATCTCCGTTTGACTTCAGCACCTCTCACCATGCCCATCAGGAGATGGTAAAGGGAATGACCACGGAGCTTTCGGGCAACATTCTGGCTCTGGTGGAGCTTGCCCATTGGTACGAAAACGCGTTTCTTCTCGGGGTAATCGGTCTGTTCGTCATGACGCCGGATTGGTGGAGCGGTTTAATTGCGGTCGCCGTTTGCATTTTGACTTATTTTATTGAAATACTAATTGATAACACTAGCCCGAGAGTAAAGTGGGATTTTATGCTGAAATCAACCTGGGTGGTAACGCTCGTAACAGGCGCGGTCAACCTGCTGATTCTCATGCTGGTTCGTTAAGGAGGAGGCAGAAATGGTTAAAGTTTCAAAATCACCCTGGCTGTTACATTACGATGGCTCCAGCTGCAACGGCTGCGACATCGAAGTGCTTGCCTGCCTGACCCCGGTTTACGATGTGGAGCGCTTCGGCGTAATTAACACCGGCAACCCCAAGCATGCCGATATTCTGCTGATTACCGGCGGCGTCAACGCGCAGAACGAGCCGGTTGTAAAACAGATTTACGAGCAAATGCCGAATCCGAAGGTTGTGGTCGCGGTTGGAATCTGCGCCTGCAACGGCGGCATTTTCAAAGAATGCTATAATATCAAGGGCGGAACAGATACGGCAATCCCCGTGGATATTTACGTGCCCGGCTGTGCCGCGCGACCGGAGGCCATCATCGACGGCGTGGTTAAGGCGGTTGCGCTGCTCGATGAGAAGCGCGAAAAGATGAAGGAGGGTGCGGCGCAATGACAGAAACAAATCTCATCACCATTGAACCGGGCGACCTCGTAGCGAAGGCAATGCAGCTCAAGCACGACGGCTACCGTCTGGCTCAAATCTGCGCGGTCAGAACCAAAGAGGGCTACGAGCTCAGCTATTCCTTCGGCAAGGATTACGAGCTTTTGAATCTGCGCCTTATTATCGGCGAGGACACTGAAATTATGAGTATCAGCGAGGTTTTCGGACCGGCGTTCCTTTATGAGAACGAAATGGTTGACCTGTTCGGTGTTAAGATTAATTTGATTTCACTGGATTACAAGGGCAAGCTTTACCGAATTGAGCAGGAAGCACCCTTTAAATAAAGGAGGATTATACCGATGTCTACTCGAAGTGTGGTACCTTTCGGGCCGCAGCATCCGGTACTGCCGGAGCCAATCCATCTTGACCTTGTTCTGGAAGACGAAAAGGTTGTTGAAGCGGTGCCTTCCATCGGCTTTGTCCACCGCGGTTTGGAAAAGCTTGTGGAGAAAAAGGACTTTAACGAATATACCTATGTTGCGGAGCGCATCTGCGGTATTTGCAGCTATATGCACGGCATGGCTTACTGCGAGGCCGTGGAGCATATCATGAACGTTGAGATTCCGGACCGCGCGAAATATCTGCGTACCATCTGGTGTGAAATGTCCCGGGTTCACAGCCATCTTCTTTGGCTGGGTCTATTAGCCGACGCATTCGGCTTTGAAAGCCTGTTCTACCAGAGCTGGCGCATGCGCGAAAAGATTCTGGATATGATTGAGGCCACCACCGGCGGCCGTGTTATTTTCAGCGTCAACAAAATCGGCGGTCAGATTAAAGATATCTCAAATGAGATGATGAGCCAGCTGCTTAAGGCAATCGACGAAATAGAAGCCGAGCTCAAGGAGCTGACCAAAACCTTTTTAAATGACTACGCGGTTGTTTCCCGTTTGAAGGATGTCGGGTTCCTTACCAAGCAGCAGGCGCATGATCTCGGCTGTGTGGGCCCGTTCCTGCGCGCCAGCGGCGTTGCGTTCGATATCCGCCAGACCGGCTATGCCGCGTATTCCAATATTGATTTTGAGCCGATTACCAGCGATATCGGCGACAGCTACGCCCGCACCGACGTGCGTATCCGTGAAATCTTCCAGTCCTTCGACATCATCCGTCAGGCGGCGTCTAAAATTCCGGGCGGAGAGATTGCGGTGCCGGTCAAAGGGTTCCCGCAGGGCGAATACTTTATGCGGGTGGAACAGCCGCGCGGCGAAGCGTTCTATTATGTGAAGGCGAACGGCACCAAGTTCCTTGACCGTGTCCGCGTGCGCACTCCTACCTTCGCGAACATTCCGGGTTTGATCGAGACCCTGAAGGGCTGTCAGCTTGCGGATGTGCCGATTTTGATTTTGACCATTGATCCGTGCATCAGCTGCACCGAAAGGTAGGGGAACGTTATGAATATTATGCCATTCGCGAAAACCGTCATGAAGAATTTGTTTTCCGCTCCCGCTACGAGGATGTATCCTCAGCAGCCAAGGGAATATACCGACCGCACCAGAGGGCATATCAGCGTGGATATCGATACCTGCGTTCTTTGCGGTCTTTGCTCCAAAAAGTGCCCGGCTAATGCCATCACGGTTGACCGCGCGGGTCGTACCTGGGCAATTGAGCGTTTCGGCTGCATCCAATGCGGCTACTGTGTGGAAAGCTGCCCCAAAAAGTGCTTAGCCATGGAGCATACTTATACAGATCCGGATTCCTCCAAAAAGATTGATTCTTATCAAAAGCCGCCGGAGCCTCCGAAGGAGCCGGTTGTGGCTGAAGCAAAGGAAACCGAAAAACATGCCTAATTGCCTTGAGGTAATTGCATGACTTATTCGATCACCATATTAGGGGTAGTCCAGGGCGTCGGATTCCGGCCCTTCGTGGCGCGGATTGCCGAAGAACTTGGGGTTACCGGAGTTGTAATGAATAATGGCGGGATAGTTGAGATCACCGCCGAGGCGACTGATAAGGCGATGGATTGTTTTATCCACCGCCTTAAGTCGCGGCAGCCCCCCGGCGCGGACGTGACAAAGGTTATTGTCCGCCAGGGGGAACCCCGGAAATTTAACGGCTTCCGCATTGTCGAAAGCATTGTCACCAGTGAGGAAACCCCGCTGATTCCGCCTGATCTTCCCATCTGTGCGGATTGCCTTCGGGAGCTGGACGAGCCTTCCGACCGCCGGTACGGCTATCCGTTTATCAGCTGTGTGGCGTGCGGACCAAGGTACAGTATCATGGAGCAATTGCCTTATGACCGCTGTAATATTACCATGGATGATTTTCCAATGTGCGATTCCTGCTACACGGAATACACCACAAATACGCGCCGCAGGCACGCGCAGACAATTTCCTGCCGCGACTGCGGTCCTCAGCTTATTTTTGAAACGGGCGGGCAAAAATATGAAAAGGAAGAAGCGCTGGAAAAAGGGATTGCCATGCTTCGCTCCGGCGCGGTGTTGGCGTTAAAGGGAATCGGCGGGTATCAGTTTGTGTGTCTTCCGAATAGCCAGCAATCGGTCGAGCGCCTGCGCGCCATGAAGCATCGCGACAAAAAACCCTTTGCGGTTATGTTTCCAAGCGTCGCTTCTATTCAAAGCGTCTGCAAGGTAAGCGAAGAGGAAGAAAAGCTTCTAAAATCACCCCCCAGACCCATTGTGCTTTTGAATAAAAAAGAGGATGCTTTCTGCGCGTCTCTCAGCAGTGAAAGCCGCTTTCTTGGAGCCTTTTTGCCCTACACGGGGCTGCACCGCCTTTTGGTAGAGGCCTGCGGGCCGCTTGTGATGACGAGCGGAAATTTTTCCAATGAGCCGATTATCACAGATGACAGGGAAATTTTGGGCTTTCCATCCGAATATCTGGACGGCGTATTCTATCATCTCCGGCGTATCGTGACTCCGCTGGATGACTCCGTTGCACGGGTAATCGGCGGCACAGCACAGCTCATTCGCCGGAGCAGGGGCTATGTTCCCATGCCGGTCGAGCTGCAAATCAAGGCGAAAAAACCGGTGCTGGCAATGGGCGGCGATTTAAAGTCCTGCTTTTGCCTGATAAAGGATGGCAGAGCCTATGTGAGCCAGTATTTTGGCGATCTGGAAGAATACGCCGTTACAACGGTATACCGTGAGAATCTTGACCGGATGAAGCGGATGTTTCGGATTGAGCCTTCGGTCATTGCCTGTGACCTTCATCCGGGCTATTTTACGACCCGCATGGCAAAGGAGCTTGAAAAGCCGCTGTTTCCGGTTCAGCACCATCACGCCCATATTGCTTCCGTTATGGCGGAGCACGGTCTTTCGGATTGTATCGGCGCCGCGTTCGACGGTACCGGCTATGGGACGGACGGCTGTGTCTGGGGCGGAGAAATTCTGGTGTGCAAAGACGCTGATTATGTGAGAAGCGCCCATCTGGAATATGTCACGCTCTGCGGCGGCGACAGAGCGTCGAAGGACGCCGGGATGACCGCGCTTTGCTATCTGGATGCCGCCGGAATCAAAGGGTCGGGCGAAAGCGCCGCTTTGGTTCAAGCGGCACTGAAAAATCAGGTAAATACCTTTCAGAGCTCCAGTATGGGAAGGCTTTTCGACGCCGTGAGCGCGGTGCTGAATCTTCGAAAAGAAAACACCTACGAGGGTGAATGTGCCATCGCGCTGGAAAACGAAGCCGCGCGGGCGCAGTCCGAAGGGATTATGCCGTACCCGTTGGAGTTTGAATGGATTAATACCGAATCTGCAATACAAATCAATCAAATTAAAATGGTAAAAGAAATCTATCAGGCGGCGGAAAAAGGGGAAAGCACCGGTTCTCTCGCGCTGGGCTTCCATCTGGCGGTTTCGCGGATGCTGTTGAAAATATGCCGCCTCCTTCGCGGGAGCGGCGGCGAAAACCGGGTCGCGCTCAGCGGCGGCGTTTTCAGCAACCTGCTCCTGACGCAGGAGTGTCTCAAATTGCTGAAGGACGACGGCTTTGAGGTTTATCTGAATTCGGCGGTTCCCTGCAACGACGGAGGAATCAGCCTGGGGCAGGCGTGGCTGTGCGCGCAGCGCGCCGCAATCCCGGAAAAATTATGAGAAAGGCAGTGATACTATGTGCGTGGCGATGCCGGGCAAAGTGATAAAAGTAGACGGAACAAAAGCCGAAGTGGATTTCAGCGGCAATATCATCCGGGCGGAGGCCGGGCTTGTGAAAATTAAGCCGGGTGATTACGTGCTGGTTCACGCCGGATGTATCATACAGGTCATTTCGGAAGAAGAAGGCAAAAATCTTGCGGAGCTCTTTGAGGAAATCGAAAATTTATGATAGATTACAAAGAATTTTTAAAAAATTATGAAGGGGAGCCCGTCCGCCTCATGGAGGTTTGCGGAACGCATACGGCAGAGATTTCCCATAACGGAATCACAAGCCTGCTTTCCCCGAGCATCAGGCTGATTTCCGGTCCGGGGTGCCCGGTTTGCGTAACCGTTACGGCTTATATTGACCGGCTGACCGAGCTGGCACTCCTACCCGACCATGTGGTGGTATCGTTCGGCGACCTTCTGCGCGTAAAAGGGAGCAGCCAAAGCCTGAACGACGCGAAGGCGATGGGCGGGCAGGTGCGAATGGTCTATTCTCCGATGGATACGTTAAGACTTGCCGCCGCCGAGCCTTCCAAGACCTTTGTTTTTGCCGCGGTAGGGTTTGAGACAACCACGCCGGTTTACGCCATGCTTCTGGAGGAGGCGCGCGAACAGGGAATCCGGAATATCAAGCTTCTTACTTCGTTGAAAACGATGCCCCGGGTAATCGACTGGGTTTGCGGCAACCAGGGCGGAATCGACGGATTCATTGCTCCCGGGCATGTCAGCGTAATTACGGGGAGTGAAATTTACCGCCCTCTCGCTGAAAAATATGCCATTCCGTTTGCGGTCGCCGGTTTTCAGGCGGAGCAGCTTCTGCTGGCTATCTACGCGCTGGTTCGCCGGCGCGGCAGGGGCGACGGCATGAATCTTTACCCGTCGCGGGTTACGGCGGAAGGAAACCTGACCGCGCAGCGAAAAACCGAGCAGTATTTTAT
>JAEZWL010000028.1 GCA_023420245.1 Bacillota bacterium
TTTGGTATGCTCTAAGAGCTTTATTGTATTTTTCACAACTATATTTTAAAGCGAAAAGCCGAGGTAGCCAACACTTTTTTGTGTGGTTGCCTCGACTTTTTTATCGGGGCTGTTTTGCAACAGCCCCCATTTGGTGCAATTTTATTAATTAACTTAAATTTAAATTTTTAACTGAATCCTTAATTACAATCTTTCCACTGATTAGTCTTCTTCCGGCTTTATAATGCGAATGACATATTTTTTGGACAATCAGCTCTACCCCGGACTGCGCCATCGCCTTCATGTCCACTTCGACCGTAGTGATGGGAGGATCGCAGATTTCAGAGATCAGATAATTGTCGAAGCCGACAACCGAGATATCATCCGGAACCCTGTAATTGTTCTGACGCAGTATTTTAATAAACCGAAAGGCGGTTTCATCGCAGTTGCAGACAAACGCTGTCGGCATGGTATCCGGCAGATGAATTTCAATATTCACACCGTTTTTCAGGCGGTCGGAGAGCGTCCACTCCTTTTTGTAATCAAGGTCATTCTCAATGAGTGCCTTCAAATAGCCGAGAAAACGATCCTGAATGCTGCTGGTTGCCTTAAAATTCCCCACAAAACCGATATTTTTATGCCCGTTCTCAATCAAATAATCGGTCAGAAGATAGGTTCCATAGAAGTTGTCGGTAATAATCGTGTCGATATCCGGAAAGTTCTCATAAAAATCCATGCAAATCATTGGAATATCCATGCTTAAAATCATTTTAACATAGCTTCTGCCTGCCTGCCCCAGGATGATAACGCCGTCAATTTTCTGGTCCTGCATCATTTTGGGAAGAATCAAATTCTCCTCATCCTCAACCTTGAGAATCTCAAAGATACCGTAATAATTCTTCTTTAAGAGCTCTTTGGATATGTTTTGGTACAGTACCCAGTAAAAGGACATGGTTTGCCCTAAAAAGCGCTCCGGTACTACAATTCCGATATTATAGGTTTTTCCATCCTTCAGCGATTTTGCCATTGAATTGTAGGAATACCCCATTTCATTCGCCAGCTGCTTGATTTTTGCGCGAAGCTCCTCGCTTACCCCGTCTTTATCGGCCAACGCTTTCGAAACCGTAACATTGCTTACGTTTAACTTTTGAGCAATATCAGACATTTTTACATTTTTCTTCATACGTTGCTCCCCTGCATTAGCAAATTTTTAGCTAATCAATTAAGTTAATAATACTACTTTTACTTAAAAAGTCAATTTGCTTTATAAAATAAAACAGCAAGCTTACCCGGAAAACCGAATAAACCTGCTGTCTGATTACGACCCTATCATCCAATCCAGTTTTTTCTGAACCCTGAGGCAGAACAAATCTTACACAGTGACTACTATTTTTTGACCGCCGATATCAATCGTGACACCGCCTTTTGCCACTGCTTTTATCGGGTACAGCCATCCGTTTTTTCCATTATAGCTGTATTTGACCGGCTTACCGACTACGGCAACCGCAGAGTTATAGGACATGGCCGCAGGTGCGGCGGAAGAGCTTGTAATAGCAAGAGCCGAATAGGTTTGCCCTACCGGTATGGTTACTTTCGATGTATCCAATGTGATGCCGGAGCCCGCGGAGGATGCTGCGGTGCCTGAATTCAGCGCACAGGAAGCTGATTTATAATCCATAAGGATATCCCCGTCATTATCAACCAGATAAACGGCAAGCCTTGCCTGATACGAGCCTGTTCCCGCCGAGCTGGATAAATAGATGCGGCAGGTAGCGTCGCTGGAATCAGAGATAGAAAATTTTGATGTGGGGTCAATGAGCTTCCAGTGTAGTTTGGAACCGCTTACGAACCCCGAGAGATTCGGGTTCACAGTCGCCTTCACTGTTGCATATCCCCCGCTTGGAAGGGTGACGGAAGAGGTATCCAGCGTCACGCCGTTCCCGGTCAGGGCGCGCAGCACAAAGCTGTCGTAGCCGCTGCTGGATTCCTGCCTGGTGAGCCCATAACCAAATACCGTGACGCTGCTTGGCGCCACAGCCCCTGATTTTGCCTGAAATACAGTTGTTGCGTCTGTTGCGGTTCCGTAAAAATCCAGAACGGGATAATCGGAAATCGCGGTATCTACCGTTAGACTTCCGGGATTAACGGACAGTGTTCCAGGTCCCTGAAGCGTTTCAACCTTAAGGGTAGAGGTTGTTGAAAACACAGAGTTTTCCTCCAGCTTCAAGGAGTCGATGTCCATGCTTTCCCCCGTTGTTACAACCGTGCTCGGGCCTGCGTCGATTTCGCTGAGATTGGAGCAGGCAGGGAGCTTTCCGCTGAAATTCTTAAGGAGCAGCGTCCCCGACGACTGACCGTCAATCGGACCGAAATTATAGCTTGTACCCTGCATGGTCATCTTACCGGGGAATGAAAATCCGCCATATACATTTGTTGTGTTTCCGGAGGTCGCGTATACCGTAACGTTATTCGCCGCTACGTTTCCGCCCACTGTAAGCTTTCCTGACAGCGTTACGGATTCCTGCGCGTGCACGTCACTCCGAACGGTTCCTCCGCTGATGCTGATATTATCGTCTGAATCCAGCGAATTTACGGTTCCTCCGGTCATGTAGATACTGCCGGAGCAATCGACATCCGAGGCAGCTCCGTCATATATTGTAAGGCTGCAGCCGTTGGTAACTGTAACCGATGCGACTTTTCCGCCCTTTATGATTACGTCGTCAGAGCAATCGACATCTTCACCGGTAACTTCGGTAAAATCACGGGAATCCCAGCTTTTTTGGCTCCACGCATCCTCCGGACCTATATAAGTACCTGAGCCATGCTTATTAATAATCATGCGGTCATCGGAATAGGCGCCGGCGGATACCGGAAGACTTGATAAAAGCACTGCCGCGCACATTGCGGCAGCCAGCATTTTTTTCATTTCAATCCCCCTTGTTGTTTCCTATTGCTACCGTCAATAGGAATATATTGTAACTTTAACTTTACCACTATTTGTAAAAAATAACAAGTCAGATATTATTAACGATTTGTCCGCCGAAAAAACTCAGATATCCAGAAGCTGATGATGCCATCTCTTTTACATTGGACTTCCGCACAAAAAAGATGTCCCAAATGCCGTTGACATTCGGGACATCTTTTCATTGGAAAGAGAATCTCTTGTAAGCTGCGGGATTATGAAACCTGAGCAAATTCAATCCGCTCGTTATTCGGACCAAGGAAGAGAAAATACCGGTTGCTTTTCGGAGCAAACATTTGGTTGGATTCAATTCCGTCGCTCACGATCTGACAGCCCATCGCTACGATCTCTTCATAAGCCGCGTCAATATCATCGCTGGTCAGCGCAATATGGTCAATCGCGCCGGCGGGTTTTTCATCGGTGCGGCGGCGGTAGATTTCCAAACGGCAGCCGCCGTTTTCTAAAATACAGGAAAACTCATGCATCACAACCGGTTTAAACCCCAGATTTTTGTAAAACGCAACCGTCTGGGAAAAATCACCGGCCGGAACCGCGACATGGGCAAGTCCTGTGGGAACATTCTTTATCATCGATGTTCCTCCCGATCAGTTCGGCTGTTTGCCGATATAGGCAAGGATACCGCCGTCCACATAGAGGACATGACC